>JABLXA010000008.1 GCA_013178415.1 Bacillota bacterium
CTGAGGTTATAAGACGTGCTCGCAGAGGCGGGGCGAGTACCGTAGCCATCACCAACAATATGGATTCGCTGTTGGCCCGCGAGGCGGAATTCACCATTGATTGTCACGCTGGCGTTGAGAAGAGTGTGGCCGCCACAAAGACATATCTGACCGAGCTTGCGGCCATCTATCTATTGTCCTTTTCCCTGGCAGGGAGAGACGACCTTCTTGGGGAACTAAGGTCTGCCATAGCCCAAAGCAAACAAGCTCTCGAGGTCGAACCTTATGTTGCATCTATTGCTCCACGCTACAGGTATATGGATCACTGTGTCATACTTGGCCGGGGATTCAACTACTGCACTGTGTTGGAGGCCAGTCTGAAACTCAAAGAAACCTGCTATGTGGTCGCTGAACCGTACTCTTCGGCGGATTTTCTCCACGGACCCATAGCCTTGATAGAGCCAGGCTTTCCCGCTTTTTTGATAGCGCCTCCCGGCAAGACATATCCGGGGATGGTTGGCTTGCACGAAAAGCTCATAGAACGCGGAGCGGAGACGGTTGTAATCAGTTCTGTTGATGACCTGGTGAAAAAGGCAACGATTCCTATAAGGCTGCCTGTTGAGGCGCCGGAGTACCTGACTCCTTTATTTTACATCGTGCCAATGCAGCTATTGAGCTATTACCTGGCAATCACGAAGGGTTTCGATCCGGACAAGCCGCGAGGGCTCAGGAAGGTCACGATGACCAGGTAGCGTAGCTGTGCGATGCCCGATGATCGGATTTTCAGTCAGATTTGAGCGCGGAGGCGGTGACAATCTCACCGGCCCTCGCGCAAAGATTGCAAAATCCCCCGACCCCTACCCCCGGTCGAGCGACCAACATCTTAGAAAATAGTCTAAAGTTATGCGAGATATACATCCTAATTGCAGTCGTCGTTGGAGTCCTCAAATCCGTGGGCTTCTTCCGTCCCCGGGGTGACTGCCGGATTGTCAGTCACAATTTCGGATACCTGAACACCTGGTGGATTGGCGGCAGCTTCGATCTTCAATTTGAGCGGAGACCGGCTGATGACCGTCCGCAGCGACTCTATGTCGGAGAACATCTCTGCTACCTTTGCTGGGTATATTATGGCTATGGAGCCATCCGGACGCCTTTCCACCGAGCCTGTTATCTTCTGCCTCTTGGTCCTTATTGGTTCGCGTCTCTCTGGAGGGCATTCCCCGTCCGGGGGAATTACGCCTTCCTTCTTTTCAAAATCGCTGTCTCCCTCGGGGATCTCATCGGATTTCTCCTGAGTGGTCATTGCCTTTGGCATTGATGTCAACCATGGAGGCAATGAAAGGGGATCGAAGATCTGAAGATTTAGGGGTTTCCATACTACCCGATCGCCCTTGATGGCCTCCATGAGGTTATCCCTGGCCTGTGGATCACCATGCACGAGCACTACGAAGGGGCTTGGAAACCGCGCGAGGAAATTCTGAAGGCCGCCATAGTCGGCATGCGCGCTCAGTTTATATTGCTCTACAGAGCATGCGATCCGGATTTCGCTTTCCCCAAGTTTCGTTGAATCTCCTGGTTTTAGGTCGAGGATATGCCCTCCGGGGCTTTCCTCATCCTGATACCCCACGAAAAAGATGGCCGAATCTTCCTCTTCAAGGATCCTCGCGGCATACATAGGAGACACGCCGCCGGTCAACATACCACTAGAGGCGATGATGATGGCCGGGCTTTTTTCCTCTATGATCTTCCTGCGTTCCTCGCTAGATGTGACCACCTTTACAGGGTCGCGAAAGAAAGGATTTTGCCGACTGTTTCGTATGAAATTTGAGAGTTTCGGCGGGAGGAATTCACTGAGCTGCATGAAAGCTTCGGTGACCGACCGGACGAGCCCATCAAGGTAAACTGGCACTGTGAGAGGGAGATCACCACTTACCATAGCTCCCAATATTATCAGAATTATCTCCTGGGCACGACCGAGGGCAAAAGATGGAATGAGAACTCTGCCTCCACGATTCAGCGCATCCTTTACCGCAAGGACGAATGCGCGTATTTCTTCCTTCCGTGATGGGAGAAGCACATTTCCGTAAGTGCTTTCTGTGATTACAAGGTCTACTGGGTGAGCGTCCGCGGGGAGCGCCGCGGGTCCGACTGTGTGCTGCGCGGTGATGGAAATATCACCGGTATAAAGGATGCTGTATGGCCCCAATTGAATCAAGTAATATGCGGCACCCAGAATATGCCCAGCAGGCTGAGCCGTGACCTTCGCAGGTCCCACTTCAATAGTTTCCCCGAAGCTCAGAGGCTCCACCATAGCAATGGATTCAATCGCGTCTAATACACTGAAAAGGGGAGCGCCTTGCTGTTCTGCCACCTTTGCCGCGTCCGCGAGCATCAGTTTAGACAATTCAATGGTGGGCCTATCAGCAAATATCCTAGCTCCAGGGAAGAGCTTCCGCGCAATGGGCAAGGCACCTACATGGTCGAGGTGGGCATGGGTGATGAGCACTAGATCTACCGGAGCATTGGCGGGCATCCCAAGAGCACCATTGGGCAGGGCATTTGAAATCTGCAATGCATCAGGTGGGGAATCGAGCCTGATGCTATCAGAACCCTGGGGAATGCTCCGATTTCCCGTTCCATCAGGCGACGGAGTTTCGGATATGAGCTCAGGAGATGGAGTCTCAGGCACGAGTAGTCTTCCGAAGCTCGGAAGGGAAGCTTCTCCGATCGCCTTTGTCCGGACACCGCAGTCAAGGAGTATGCCAAAACCTTTCTTGTCGTCCCGGAGCCCCAAGTAGTAGCACGAAGCGCCAACTTCAGACGCTCCGCCGAGCGCTTGAAATATGAGACCACTCAAGCCGTTCACCTCTTACGATTCTCAATACTTCCTTTCGGCGCGGTATTTCTCAAGGAAAGGTGGAAGACCTCGCCTTTCAAGGCGAACCCAATTTGACCTTCTTCTTTCAAGGATATCCGGCTGGACCTCCAGGTCAAGTCGCCGGTTTGGCATATCAATCAAGATAGTATCACCATCCTCCACCAGTGCTATTGGCCCTCCATCATACGCCTCAGGCCGAACATATCCGATTGAAAGGCCCGCAGTAGCCCCAGAGAACCTTCCATCAGTCACGACTGCCAGCCTGCTAAGCAGACTGGATTCCTCCGTGATGCGGTGCATCTCTCTCATGCCGGGCCCGCCTCTCATCCCCTCATAACGTATAACTAATACATCGCCCGGAGATACGATGTTTGATTCGACTGCCGCAGTACATTCTTCAAGAGAGTTGAAAACCCGCGCTTTCCCCGAGAAAGTCCTGAGTTCCTCAGGGGTGGCCGACACTTTAGCGAGGGCGCCGTCTGGAGCAAGACTTCCTTTGAGGACGGCAATTCCACCTTCAGAACTCACCGGCGATGAGGCAGGGTGTATGATGTTCTTACCCAGAATTCGAGCGTTGGAAACGGCCTGGCCCAAATGCCGCCCGTCAACAGTGGGCTGAGACAATTCGAGGAGGTCGCCGAGCTCAGCCATTATTGCAGGCACACCTCCCGCACGGTAAAGATCTGTCGCACTATATGGCCCATTGGGAGTGACCTCCGTGAGAAGAGGTGTATCCCGGCTTATTCTGTCGAAATCATCCCAGGTGATTTCGATCCCCGCCTCCTTTGCGACATCAGGAAGATGAAGGATCCAGTTTAGTGAACCACCGATGGCCATGAGCACCCTTATGGCATTATAGAATGCATTCTTGGTCAGGATCTTGGATGGCGTTAATCCTTCATTTATGATACCTATAATTCGCTTGCCCGCCTCTTCTGCTGCCTGAAAGCGCAGGTTCGTGCCATTAGGAATGAGAGATGTACCAATCGGCATGATCCCCAAGGCTTCGCATATTATAAGGCCAGTAATGGCAGTTCCAAGGAATGGACACACACCTGGGGTAAAATAGAAACCAAGGCTCTCCTGCACGAATGTCCTTTCATCCATTTGCCCTTGAAGGAATTGTTTTCTAATATTCTTGCGATGGGCCGCATCGGTGCTAGACTGCATCGGCCCCGAGGTCACGAAAATTGAAGGGAGATTGAGCCTTGCGGCAGCCATCAACATCCCTGGTATTATCTTATCACAAGCCGTAATGAAGACGAGCCCATCGAAGATCCTGTGAGAGTTCACCATAGCCTCTATGGAATCAGCAATGAGGTCACGGCTGGGAAGGGGATATCGCATGCCTGCGTGCCCCTGGGTTATTCCATCGCAGATTGCTATAGTATTGAATTCGAGCGGAACCCCACCTGCGAGTCGTACACCCGCCTTGACTCGATCCGCGACTTCCCTGAGCGGAAGATGTCCTGGAACGATCTCATTCCAGCTATTTACGATTCCCACCAGGGGTCGTGACATATCATCGTAAGGTATGCCCAGAGACGCCAGATGAACTTTGATCAGTGCCTTAGAATAGTCAGATGCCTCAGGAATGTCTCTCATTGCATTCGCAGCGGCCGCCAATTTGGAGCAGCGGCCTCCGCTGCAGTCTCCCTTCGCTCACCTTGCATTCAGAGCCATGTCATCATGCAATTACTGTTAGATGCGCCAAACATGGTTAGCCCATATTTTGATTTTTGGCTTGGCAATCTATAACGAACAATTAAACCTCAGCCGACGAATTCCGGTCCGAGATGTTCATATATCCTCTTATACTGATCATATATCTCCATATATAACTCATGGAATTCACGCCTTGGTTCGATTACAGACTTCACGGGTATCATTTCTTTCACCTGATCAATTGTCCGAATATGACCCGTAGAGATCATGCCAAGGATAGCTGCGCCTGCGGTTGTTGCTTCCGTCACGGACGGTAAAGAAAGAGGGCATCCAAAGATATCCGCGGCTATCTGGAGCCATTCACGCGACCTGGCAAACCCACCTGAAGCCCTTATTTCCCGGGGTGATCCGCAATGCTCTTGTAAGGCTTCAAATACGCCATATAACTGGAATATTACGCCTTCCATCGCAGCCCTGACCAAATGCCTATAAGTGTGAGTGAGATTTAGTCCGAAAAGGACCCCTTTAGATCGGGCATTCCAGTTGGGGCATCTTTCCCCAGCCAGAAAGGTCAGAAATATGAGGCCTTCACTTCCAGGGGGGACCTCGGATGCGCATCTCGAGAGAGCAGCATAAGGGTCCTCACCATTTCTTCTAGCATCCTCGACAATGGAAAGTCCAGCGTTATCGCGGATCCATCTCAGCACATTACCGGCATTGTTGGTGGCGCCTCCTGGTACCCATATATTGTCATGAAGATAGTAACACCATGTCCTGGCCTTTGGATCCAATTTCGGGGTTGTGGCGAAAGTCCTTATCGCCCCGCTGGTTCCTACAGATGCTGCGAACTGATCTGGTTTCACCGCCCCTGAGCCGAGGTTGGATAAGGTGCCGTCCGAAGCCCCGATAACGATGGGGGTGTCCTTTAAAAAATCCATTCCAGATGCCTTCTCTGGCTTCACCCCATGTACCTGATGGGTGGTAGGCGCAAGGATAGGGAGTCGATCTTCGTCGATTCCCGCAAGACTAAGCGCCTCTTGATCCCATGTGAGAGTATGGATATTCAGCAGCCCGCTGCCTGCGCCTATTGAAAGGTCGGAAATAAGATGTCCGGTCAGTCGGAAGATTATGTAATCCTTGAGCGAACATATCTTCCAGGCCGAATCAAAGATCTCACTCCGTGTTTCCTTGAGCCAAAGGATCTTGGCAGGCAGATAAAGGGCATGAATGGGGCACCCGGTACGTTTATATATTTCCATTGGATCGACTCTACGTCTGAGAGCGGCCGCTTGCTCCGCGCTCCTCAAATCCGCCCATGTTATAGCGTTCGTCAGAGCCTGTCCATCTCTATCAAGAGCCAAAAAGCCATGCATCACGCCTGCGAAGGAGATCGCCTCGATCTTTTCCCGGGAAATACCACTCTGATTCAAGCATTCTGCAAGGGTAGACGAAACTGCCTCTACGACAATTTCGGGGTCCTGTTCCGCTCCCCCGTCGGCAGATACCATGAGCGGATACTCCCTTGAATGGATCGTGATGAGGTGTAGATTTTCATCAAATACAGCTGCCCTGCAACTGGAAGTGCCAGCATCGATTCCGACAAAATAGCTCATCAATCGACCCTCCATGACCGCTTCTTATTGGCGCCGTCAGGATCAAAAGAGACGCTATCAACGAAGCCGATCTCTTCGTCATTACCGAGCCAGAACCCTGCAGCCCCTTGGGTAATGCCTGGCCGGCGCCCTTAAACTTATGGTTCATGGCCTCCTTATCTAAGTTAATTCCTTCGCTATCTCCCGGCAAGAGTCCTGCAAATCTCCTGGATAACGCCTTTCCAGGACCTTCACACTGCGGTCCATCATGGTGGCTACGCGACGAAATCTTGAAATTTGGGCACATAATGTCTAAATGAGTTTTGTGTGAAGATGGCGAGGGTTTCGGCAGCCCCCCCTCAGAAGTGGCGAAATGGTCGCCAGGCTGGGTCGATTTTGGGAGATCCTGGGTAGGTCTTACCTACAGGTGGCTGAAATCTCGTCAGGTTTCGTTGAGAGGTGGCGGCAATGCCGCCAGTCTTCGCCCCCGGGTGGTGAAATCCTCGCCATCTCGTATCCAGATTGGAAGATTTAAGGAGGTGATTATCCAGTATAATACAGTTTATGGTATATATTGGGTCAAGGTGGCGATATTTCGATCAGACTGGGGGCAAGGCTGACGATATTCTAGTCAAGATGATGGCGAGGCTGGCGATGATTTTGTCAGGCTGCGTTCAAGGGCGACGCAATATTCGTCACCCCCTGTGACAGTCTCGTTGTACCAAGGCATCAGCATGGTGTGGGGAAATATGTTACCAACAAATTCATCTTCTGGTTCAATAAGAAGTCATGTGTCCCCCAGATCAGATACTAAATTTGGCATTACACCATGATATTGATATGCTATACTCAAAAGGATCCTGATCCATAGACCAAATCAGAAAGGAGTGAAAGCCTGGCTATAGAGAGGCTGGAAGGTGCCAGCTGGCGCAGTTTGCCGGAAAACATCAGGCGTCTCTAACCAGGCGACAGACAAAATGCCAGCAGAACTATTCACGTTGTTTTCAGTAATCCGGTGGCTTGTGGTTGTATGGTGGGTATTATGGATCGGCCTCGCGTTCTATACTCGCGCCATGACGGTCTTTGCTTTTCTATTGGGCACGGGTCTCATTTGGACCTTCTTTAGCCTGCAGCTTGTTTATAGTCCTGCGTTTGTTTTATACATGCTGATTCCGCTCATATTCCTGCCAAGCATGGTCAGGATAATCACAGAGTATCAGAGAGGCGTGCTATTCAGGTTTGGACGGCAGGTCGGCGTATTAAAGCCTGGCGTGAATGTGATCTTTCCCTTCGGAATCGATCAGGTAAGGAAAATCGACCTTCGCACATTTACCATCGATGTACCCAAGCAAGAGATCATCACTAAAGATAATGTACCGGTCATGGTAGATGCAGTCGTGTATTTCAATGTTTTCGATCCAGTCCTGGCAGTTGTCAAGGTGGCGGAATATGTGAGCAGCACCACCTTGCTCGGCCAGACCATTCTACGTTCGGTTTTGGGGCAACATGAACTTGACGATATGCTGTCAAAGCGTGCTGAATTAAATGAGACGCTTCGGAAGCTCCTCGATGAAGCAACCGATCCATGGGGTGTCAAGGTATCCGCAGTTGAGATCAAGGCGGTCGAACTCCCCGAGACGATGAAACGCGCAATGGCCAAACAGGCTGAGGCGGAAAGGGAGCGCCGGGCTAAGATCATCGCGGCTGATGGCGAATATCAGGCATCAGAGAAATTGGCTGCAGCGGCACATATAATGTCAGCAGAACCATCGGCCTTGCAGCTCCGCTATTTGCAAACGTTGGCTGAGATCGCCGTCGAACGTAACTCAACCATTCTCTTCCCGCTGCCTATGGAAGTGCTCAGGATATTCGAACGCAATAAGGGTGATAAGGTGGAGTAATCGATGATGTCTCCATGGCGATACCATCTGATGAAGTCGGCGAGTAGGTGCAAGCATTTTGCATTTCTAGATGGACAGTCTCTCTGACAATTGATTGCCGGGGATCTTGAGGAAGTTCTGGGACCTCGGGGGGGAATTAGGGGAGCGGTTTAGTTGGGAGGGGTGTCAAAAGGCTCTTTTCCTCAGCCGACGCCCCCTCTTAACCCGATCAAGAGCTCTGTATTTCGAAGATCATCCCCCATTTAAATGAACTTCATAAGCAGGAAAAAGAAAAGTTTTGGTGTATATCGGTGTATAAATATATTTATAACGAAAACTGTATTCAATATCATATTTCGTTCGGGATGGTGTGGCCCTTGATCTCCACTGAAAGGCATCTCAAGATTCTCGAGATAATCTCAAAGAACGGGTTTGTGGAAGTGAGTTCACTTGCAGAGGCATTAGGAGTCTCTGCTCCTACAATCCGCAAGGATCTTACTCAACTCGAGGCAGAGGGAAAGCTCATTAGAATACACGGTGGAGCGAAGTTGCCAGATCGCCATACGAATTATGAGCTCTCATTTGGCACCAGGGAAGATCTATTGAGGGGCATCAAAGCAGAGATCGGCAAAAAGATTGCAGAGATCATTCAGGATGGCGATACTCTTTTTTTTGACGCCAGCACGACAGTATGGAGTGCTCTGCCATATCTAGAGAGAAAGAAAGATCTCACCATTGTGAGTAATGTAGCTGGCCAAATCTTGGTGGAGATAAGCCGGTATCAAGATATCTCCTTCATTTCAAGCGGGGGAGCGCTCAGACATTCAATTTCGACCTTTACAGGACCCATTGCGGAGGAGACCATTAGGAAATTGTATGTAGACAAGGCATTCATTTCGCCGCCAGGTTTGTCTCTTGCTAAGGGGTTGACTGACTCGCATTTGCTGGAGGCGCAGGTCAGAGCTGCAATGATCTCGTCCGCGCGCCGGGTTTATCTGTGCGTAGACCATAGCAAGTTCAATTTTGAGCGTTTTGTATCCATAGCGCCACTGCGCGAAATAGATTATGTGATAACGGATTCCCCAGTTTTGCCAGAATACGAGAGATTCTTCGATGAAAATGGCATCGAGGTCATCCTAGTAAATGCATGAAACCAAAGGATGAGTGAGGCAAAGTGGTACAATCATTTGTAATAGGAATGGATGGGGGGCAGACGTCAACCATTGCCGCTGTCGCCGATTTAGGTGGTAACATCCTTGGTGTTGGCCGGGGAGGTCCGGCAAATCATATCAAGGAACCGGGCGGGGTGGAGCGATTGAGGAGAACTCTAGAGAGTTGCCGGGTTCAGCTGGGACTGGGAGATTTCCCGGGAAATATCGAGCCCCTTGAGGCCGGGTATTTTGCCATGACTGGCGCCAGCGACGCTGTCGGAGCGCTGGTACGTGAGGTATTCAATGCGAAGCGTCTTGTTGTCGAGGGCGATATCTGGGCTGCCTGTACAGGCGCATCCCTCGATGATCCGTCTATTGTAGTGCTGGCCGGCACAGGCACTGTCGCCCGTGGGTTAGATAAAGATGGGCAGGAACTTATCATTGGCGGCTGGGGATATCTGGGGGATGAGGCAGGGGGTTACGATATCGGCCGGCGCGCGGCCATCGCCTGTTGCCGGGCCCGTGATGGGCGTGGCGAAAAGACTATCCTTGAGGAATTGATCCTCGAGGCGACAGGCACAAAAAGCATAAGAGATTTCCTATGGCGAATTTACTCCGGGGCTATCGCCCGCCATGAGCTTTCGCGGCTATCCAATTTGGTAGCCAGAGCCGCTCGGGAAGGTGATCTTGTAGCGCAAGAACTACTGATAGAAGCCGGTGAAGATCTGGCGGCCTATGCTCTGGCTGTCCAGCGTAAGTTGGGGATAGAAAGTTTTCAAAATGGCGCCGTCCTGCCCATTTTCTACACAGGAGGGGTCTTTAAGGCGGGCCCCTGGCTGGTGGACTCGTTTGTTAGGGCTATACGACATGAATTCCCGAAGGCGGAGATAAGCCCTGCCATTTTTCCACCTGTCATTGGGGCGGTCATACGGGCATTGAGATTGGCTGGAGTCGCCATTACATCAGATGTAATCGAAGCTTTGAGGCAGAGCGCTTCGATTATCAATATCGAGAAGATCCAGGAAGGAATGACGAAAAGTGAGCAGAGTTAAGGACATCGTTGAGAAAATCCGGGGTGGCCTGATCGTCTCATGTCAGGCTGGTCCTGATAGCCCTTTGCATGGCCCTACCTTTATGGCGGCTATGGCCCAATGCGCCAAGATTGGCGGCGCTGTTGGAATCCGGGCCAATGGCCCTGAGGATGTTGCTGCCATCAAAAGGGTGGTAGACCTACCACTCTTTGATTGTCATAAAAGGAAGTATGATGGGTCGGATGTCTATATCATGCCAACAAGACGCGAGGCTGAGGCTAGCGCAAATGCTGGGGCCGATGTCATCGTCATGGATGCGACACCGCGACAGAGGCCCAATGGAGAAACCCTTGAATCATTGATCAAATTCGTCCATGATGAATTAGGTTTGCCAGTCATGGCGGATATCTCTACCTGCGAGGAAGGAATCCGCGCATATGAGCTGGGCGTTGACTTTGTGGCCACCACTTTGAGCGGGTATACCAGCTATTCACGCCCCGCATCCGGACCCGACATAGACCTCGTCCAAGAGCTTGCGTCCAGCTTGCCAGTCCCAATCATAGCGGAGGGACGTTATGTTACCCCCGCCCTGGCAAGGAAGGCGATAGAAGCTGGGGCCATCGCTGTCGTAGTGGGAACAGCCATCACGGCGCCGACTGTTATCACAAAATGGTTTGTGGCGGAGATAAAGCAGGGGAGCGCACATTGAGGGGAAAGAGCGGGCTGATCTTAGCGGAACGCTGGTGATGGATGTTTTGACCCTCAGAATGACACGAATCGGAGGTTAGGAACTCATGAGTGTTGATAGATATTTTGATGCAATAAGCGAGTTGGTCAATAAGATCAGGCAATCACAGAAACAATCCATTGGAAATGTGGCCAAGAAACTCGCTAATATCGTTGAGCAGCGGCATGTGATTCATATTTATGATAGTGGTCACATGCTATCGAGTGAGCTCATCGGCCGGGCAGGAGGGTTGATGTTGCTCACTCCGCTGCGATTTCAATTCACCGTAGATAACCCGGCGGTTCAGAGAGAAAAGAATGTAACATCCTCGCAAAGGCTACTAGGGCTCGCCCCGCTTGTGCTGGACTATTCCTGCGTAAAGGAAGGCGACGCGCTGATCATCGGGTCTGTCTCCGGCAGGCAGATATTCCCCATAGAGCTCGCCATAGAGGCCAAAAGGCGGGGAATCTATACAGTAGGACTTACCTCGCTTTCCTATTCGAGCAGGCTTTCATCAAATCATCCCTCAGGGAAGAGGTTATTTGAGGCAGTAGATGATGTCCTTGACAATTGCGCCCCCTTCGGAGACGCTCTTCTCGCCATTGATGGGCTCAGTGGCCCGATGTGTCCAGCTTCTGGAATCGGAGCCGCCTGCGTGGCGTGGGCCTTGTGCGCCGCCCTGACCGAGGAGCTGATAAGCCGCGGGCTCACCCCGCATGTGTATAAAAGCATCAACATGGACGGCGGTGAGGAGGCAAACCAGAGAGAGCTCGAGGAATACAAAAAGCTTGGCTATTGATCCTCCGGCCAATTCTCTTTGCGTCAATAATTTCTCTAGTCACATGAGTATAGATAGCATTTCGGAAGCGAGCCCGAGGATCCACAGATCGAGGGCCGCCAACGCCGGCATTGAGAGAATGTCACTATTCTTGCCGGCGGATGGCGGCCTCCTTGTATTTTGCTGGTCTGAAAATATCTTCCAGATCATGCTATATTAATAGCGGGAAAATGAAAGATTTTGTCGTATAAATATAGTGATAGCGAAAAATATCCTTTACTTTAGTTTTCCATTTCATATATCCGGATTCCAATATTGAAAGGCTAGGTGGACCATATGGGATATTTCCCCCAGAACGCAGAGGGATTCAATGGAATGCGGCATGTGATGCTGACGGGCGGTAGCCGTAGCCAGCCGCTGACAGAGAGAGAGCTAATCTACCAACTCGCGCATCTTAATAGCTCAGATGAGCCCGACGATTGGTTCTTTGACACTTTGCAGATCGGTATACGGCCTTACTCCGGGAATTCTATCGGCGCAGACTGGAATAGAGGGACGACCATGTCAGGCGAAGGTGATTTCTACGCGATTCCTTGTCCGAACCCATCTACCAAGGCAGATTGGGATGAGATTCTCGAGACTCTGTTCCAGCCAGGCATTTTCCTTGATGCCATGGATAAGACAATTGAACGCCTCAAGTCCAAGCTTCCTGTGCGCCAGTATAAGCATAACGTCATCATAAGCATGCCCTATCCCGGAATCAACCAGGCTCGCTTCGGTCGCCTTGAACCAAATGGCAAGATTCTCAATTTCTCTGTGCTCGGCCAGAATCTCATGCGCGCCACATTGGACCGGCTTGAAGCCGCTGAGTGGTTCGTTGATGAAGCCATCAGGCGTTTTGAAGCAGCTGCTTATAAGAACATCCATCTCCTGGGATTCTACTGGGTCTTTGAGACCGTATATCGAGGCTGGGACGTGGACGATCACTATTTACTCAAGGAATTACACCGGCATGTCAATGGGAAAGGGTATAAGATGTTTTGGATCCCGTTCTGGGCAAGCTACAATGTCCACTTGCTGGATGATTATCAGAACTACTATTTTGACTGCGCCTGGCTCCAGCCGAATTATATGTTTTACAAGGCCATCAAAGGCGTAAGAGAGGGCGCTGAAGCGGCCAGAGCACGCAATGCAGGATTTGAGTTGGAATATTACTTTGAGCTGGACGAACCAATTGCCGTTGGCGCCGAAAGACACAAGAGGTTCCGTGATTATCTAAATGGCGGCGTTGACTATGGTTATATGCATGGATCGTGTGCCTATTTCATCGGGGGAGGTGGCATCCAGAGGCTCTATCATAATGATGATCCGGTGGAACGGGAGTTTTATGAGGACATTTATCATTTCGTGAAAGGTGATTATCAGAGAAAGGGCTAGTCGGAGGGTGCGACAATTCGGCCCAAAGGGAAAGGAGTTCTTACGATGCCCCTTTTAAAGCCTTCTATAGTCATCTGCTCAACGCTATCAGCTATGGGGGCATTACGCGTATTCGACGAGGTATTTGTCATGACGAAAGGCGGGCCCATGAATAAGACTCTTGTTGCAGGGCTTTATATCTACCAACAGGCCTTCGAGAATTATCGATTTGGGTACGCGGCGGCTATAAGCCTGATTCTGGGCGTGGTTGTCCTGATCTTTACAGTCGCCAACTTCCGCGTTATGTCGAAAGGAGGCTTGAGGTACTATTGAATCACTTAGCTGCGGGGCGTAGATCTCAATGGTATCCCATGCTAAGGCGGACGGTATGGTATATCCTCTTGGGGGACATTTTTGTGGCCTTTAGTAGTACTACAGGACCCGGACAAATATCCGATGGCCGCGGGGCTGCAATACCTGCAGGGGATGTTCTCGTTTAATTTCCGTTACATTGCGGCTGGTGGCGTCATTTCCATCATTCCTGTTATTGTCATGTTCCTTGCGCTTCAGAGATATTTTATAGGGGGGTTGCAGGGGGCGCTCAAAGGCTAAGAGACAGCATCGCTCGAGGCCCCCGAGACCGGTCAGCCAGGGCTGTCTCAGGTAGATGAGTCGCTGTTCTGGCATACCCGGCTCATGAGTATATTCAAAAATTCGTTGCTATTCACATCTGAGGCTACCCTGATCCTAGATTCTACATCGGGAATGGCCAGGGTCTGTCCGGTAGTATGCTTACCCTGAGTTTCCACGAGAACCTTGCAGCTCAATGTCTTGATCAGGTCTGGAGATATGCAGGTGGCAACTGCTAATGGGTCATGCATTGGGCTGCTATTTGTTCCGATAAATTCCCACCATTTTTCAATCATTCGCCCCAGGGCATCTGTCAAAGGTGTATTCGTTTCCTTTATACGCTGCAGATGTGTGCTGTTGATCTTTACTTTCACAGTCACATCAAGGCCAACCATGGTAATTGGAATTCCAGATTCAAACACAACAGCTGCGGCCTCAGGATCACATTTGATGTTATGCTCGATTGGCGGAAGGAGCGGGGCGTTATCAAAGATCCTGGCGACCCCTCCCATCATGACGATGCCAGCCGCGTTTTCGATAAGCCTGGGTTCTTTGATTATCGCCGCGGCGATATTGGTTAGAGGGCCGATGGGAACCAGTGTGATTTCCCCGGGATTAGCCATGATTTGCGAAATTATGAGATCAACAGCATGAATATCCGATGGCATCAGTGCCTGGTCTTCCTCTGTCAGGAGCCCAACCCCTTCATGACCTGCCCACCAAACCTCCCGGTTCCTCAACAAGGGACGGCTTATCCCGCTCGCGACAGGTATATTCTCTACACCCGCAAGGCGCATAAGTTTCAGCGCCATTCGTGAACGTAGATCCACATCCCCATAAACAGTGGTCACTGCCTCCAGCTTCAATTCCGGGGACCGTAGGGCCAGAGTCAGTGCCATAGCATCATCTACATCTGTCCCAATATCTGTATCAAGGATGATTCGTCTCATCTTTACCCTGGTTTTAGCCAGGTCTCACCCCCTCGCATATTTAGACTGGAGAGAATCAGGCATGATCTGCATGAGCTCGATCCGATTTCCATCCGGGTCGGTGATCCAAAACTGGAAGTTTCCATCCTTCCCATAGATTGGCTCTCCCTGGACAGGAAGGCCCTTTTGCTTGAGTTCGGCGATTGTCTTGTTGATATCATCTACATGTAGGCAAAGATGGACAAAGCCCTGAGTCTGGCCAGCGCTTGCATTGACATCATTGGCGTCGGGATGACCTGTCCCGCTATTTGCTTCTGCCGGCGGAAAGAGCTCGATGAAAGTGAAGTTGCCTGCAGAAAGATAAATGAGCATGAGTCTTCCGTCATCATGTGTAAGGCGGAAGGCCTCCTGGAGTCCCAGTATCCTTGTATAAAAATCTAGTGAACGTTCCAAGTTTCTCGTCCTGATGGCTATGTGGCCGACTGAATTTATCATGGCAGTCCCTGGCCGGGAATCGTGACCATCATCCATTAATTCCGTGCTGCTGCTACGTTACTGCGATTTTACTTTGTTGTCGTGCTGCTGCGCCGTGACAATCAACACATTCCCCGCCAAGCCTTCGCCTCCTTTCGGTATATTCTGTGAGTAGAGCTTTCGCCATATCTGAGGACGTTCCTTCCTGTCAACTAGATTTTCCGCGTCATGCCATGTATGAGACGTGGGACAGGCAGCTAGTTCCATATCTAGCAGCTGGCTCTATGTCTAGAATATGGCTGGATGGCCAGCTCGCTGGGGCCTATGATGGCAAAGGAGCTCTGATAAGACCCTGTGCCTCTCGATCTGCGGGATCTTCATTCTCGAGGAAGGAGGTGGTATACTCATCTTATAGATTGCCAATCTCTGATTCAAAAGGTGAACTGGCCATGGGCGGCATATTTTCCAGTCGCATTATGAGGTGGCGGCGTCATCTTTCACCCCTGGCTTTAGAGATCTGCGGTTGAGGTGAATTGAATGGATGGCAGGGGCATTGCCTCCTCTTTTTCAGATATAGCCTTTCAGCCTGGTTCCTGTTCCCGCGATGGGGATGGGATGCATCAATCTGTGAAAATTAAGACTGATTCGATGATGAAGGGGATCTTCATTCGCGAAGGCACTCTTCTCAAAGGAATTTTCATCTCACGTCCGAATCGCTTCCTGGCTACAGTGAGACTAGAACGTGAAATGTTGGGTGATAGGGTATCGGGCGATCTTGAAGTCAATGCCCATGTAGCCGACCCTGGCCGCTTGGAGGAGCTCCTCGTGCCAGGGCGGAGGGTGCATCTTGCTCCTTCGGATCCCTCCCATAGTTCTACCCGCCGTAAGACAGCATATGATCTCGTTCTTGTGGACTATGATGGTATTCTTGTTTCGGTTGATTCTCGCGTTCCGAATGAAATTGTATTTTCGGCTCTGCAGAAGAAGTCTCTAGATGGGCTTAGGGGCTACAGCAGCATAATTCGGGAGGCCAAATATGGCGAGAGTCGTCTGGATTTTCGGCTGTCTTGTCCTGGCCAGAAGGATTGTCTCATTGAAGTTAAATCTGTAACGCTCGTCCAGGACGGCCGGGCTCTTTTTCCTGATGCTCCTACAATCCGGGGCGCGCGTCATATGAAGGAATTAATGAAGGCAAGGGGCGAGGGCATAAGGGCCCTTGTGTTATTCATAATTCAGCGAAATGATGCCAGGGAGTTTTCTCCGAATGACGGAACCGACCCGGTGTTTGGAATGGTGTTGCGTGATGCCTTTAAGGCGGGCGTAGAGGTATGGGCATATACATGCGAAGTAACCCATCATGCTATTCAGCTTTATCGCAGGATCCCTGTCGTCCTCTGAGCACTAACATTTAAACCGGAAGGCAATTTTCTGGGCAGCTGCATCTCATGGGAGGGAAAGGGTCGTGCTACAGATGCTAATGGCGACGAGGAACCATGCGAAATATCTGCTCTTCGCCCCGATCTTCAGGCGTTACGGTTTCGAGGTCATAACGCTCCGAGATATAGGGAAGATCGGGGATGCCATCGAGGAGAGCGGAGCCACCCCTAGAGAAAACGCCCTCGCTAAGGCCAGGAGGTATCATTCAGCCCGTTACCCATGGGTATTTGCTGACGATGCAGGGTTAGAGATCGATGCTTTGGATGGCGAACCTGGCGTCGAGGCCCGGCGTTGGAACGGCAGGTTCACTGACGATGTTGATGATGAAACTTGGCTTAATTATCTAATGGGCAGGATGAAAGGAATACCGCTGGAGAGAAGGACAGCGCGATTTGTCGCGTCGTGGGTGATAATTGCGCCAGATGGCTCCGAGCATATACGGGATATCATCTACCCTTTCATTATCGCCACAGAGCGAATACGGCCTATCTCACCAGGTTCCCCGATTTCAGCAGTGAGACTGGGGCCTGAGGATGATATCGGGGCCAGAGGTCGGGACCTCCAACGCGAGTGGGAAGCATGGGGCATCCTCCCCAGGCTTCTGGAAAGGTTCTCTGGTTAGGGAGACTTAAGGTTCTCCAAATCTCAGCAGTATGATGAGCCGGACTTACAGGTGCTTACGTTGGGAGCAATTTCCGCTGGGGCTAGAGTGAAGCTTGGACTCAGCCCATTTGTAAAACAGGAGAAGCAGGGGGTCTCCCTAAGAGGATAGAGGCGGCGGCCAAAGGCTGAGATACAGAAAGGGGTAAAAGCAAATGGAGATCCGCAGCATTGAGGAACTTGACGCAAAACTTACCGAGCCTCCCGACGAACTCGTCTCTGATATCGCGGGGCTCGATGGAGACATTATAATACTGGGCGCCGGGGGGAAGATGGGGGTGACCCTGGCCCGTCTTGCTAGAAATGCCGTCGAAAGAGCAGGCGTCGGGAAGCGAATAATCGCAGTATCCCGTTTTTCGTCGGGGGAGGCGAGACAAGAGCTCGAGGCACATGGCGTAGAGACCATAGCGGCTGACCTGCTGGATGATAGCCAGCTGCACGGCCTTCCCGAGATCCGCAATGTGATCTATATGATCGGGCAGAAGTTCGGCACATCCGGCAGAGAGTATATGACCTGGGCGATGAATGCCTACCTGCCGGGCAGGGTTGCTGAGAAATATAGGCATTCGCGAATAGTTTCTTTTTCAACGGGAAATGTCTACCCCCTCACCCCTGTCAGACTAGGTGGGGCGTCGGAAGAACATCCCACAGGCCCTATCGGTGAATATGCGCAGTCCTGTCTTGGACGAGAACGTGTCTTTGAGTATTTCTCTCATAAATATGGAACCCCGATGCTTTTCTTTCGCCTGAATTACGCCATCGACCTTCGCTACGGGGTTTTGCTGGATATAGCTCGCGCAGTCAAGGAATGTCGGCCGGTGGACCTACGCATGGGGCATGTGAACGTGATATGGCAGGGCGATGCCAACACAATGGCTTTGCGATCGCTGAATCTATGCTCCTCGCCTCCCAGCGTGCTCAATATAACTGGCCCGGAGACCGTCTCCGTGCGCTGGGTGGCGGAGCAATTTGCCGAACGCTTCCGTGTTGAGCCACGCTTCGCAAATGAGGAGGCTGAGACGGCGCTTTTGAGCAATGCTTCACGAGCGCATCAGCTCTTCGGGTATCCGAAGGTTTCCTTGAGGCAAATGATTGAATGGATTGCGGCCTGGGTTGAGGCAGGAATGCCGACCTTCGATAAGCCGACTCATTTTCAAGAAAGGGGAGGGCGGTTTTAGCCATGGGTTATTTGCGCGAACTGTCTCCATCCATAAAGGAGCTATTGTACGAGGGTACCGTCATCGTAGCCCATCCGCTGGCGCTCGATGCGCAGCGGCAGCTGGATAGGCGCCGCCAAAGGGCGCTTACTCGTTATTACATGGACGCAGGCGCAGGAGGGATTGCGGTAGGGGTCCACACAACTCAATTTGCCATTCGGGAGAAGGGTCTCTATGAGCCAGTCCTTCGCCTAGCAGCTGAGGCAGCTGATGAATGGAATCCTGGTCGCCCGTTCATAAAGGTAGCCGGTGTGATAGGGCCTACAGATCAAGCCCTCGCCGAGGCAAAGTTGGCCGCGAGTCTGGGTTACGACCTTGCACTGGTGAGCAATGGCGGGCTCGGCAGCTGGAGTGATGAGGCGCTCGTGGAACGGATGGAACGAATCGCCCGGATCATACCCGTATTCGGGTTCTATTTACAGCCTGCGGTGGGCGGTAGGCAGCTTGGCTATAGCTTCTGGCGCAAAGTAGCGGATATCCCGGGAGTGGTGGCGATCAAAGTTGCGCCATTCAATCGCTATCAGACCCTAGATGTCGTGCGCGCCGTCTGTGCCTCTGAGCGCAGAGACGAGATCGCTCTCTATACGGGTAATGACGACAACCTACTGGTCGACCTCTTGACACCCTATCGTTTTACCGTTGGCGGGCGGGTTGTGGAAAAGCATTTCGTGGGGGGGTTGCTGGGACACTGGGCTTTCTGGACCCGCCAGGCGGTGGCTCTGCTCGAAGAAGTCAAGCGCGCGCGAAGGCAGGAGGGCTCAATACCAGCATATCTGTTAGCTCGCGCGGCAGAAATCACTGACGCCAACAGCGCAGTCTTCGATGCCGCTCACCAATTCAGGGGGTGCATCCCTGGTATCCACGAGGTATTGCGACGTCAGGGGCTTCTCGAAGGTCGCTGGTGCCTGGATCCAGACGAAGAGCTTTCCGAGGGGCAGGCCGCTGAGATTGATCGCGTGTGCCGCGCATATCCCCATTTGACTGATGATGAATTTGTGCGGTCACACCTTCGAGAATGGCTGAGCTGAAGAGGGTAGGGCCCGTCTGCGCCGAAAATGGGTTTGCACGTTCGTAGGCCAGGGATTGCGGGCCTAACGGCCCCCATGGCGCCCATGACGACCCCAGGGCATGTTCCCGAATCCGCGTCCGCCCTGGTCGATGCGATGGACATCCTGCGCATCGCATTTGGGGCATGTCATATCTATGCCGCGTTCCCCTGTTCCAAATGGTACTTGAAACTCGTGACCGCATGCCCTACATTTGAAGTGTCTCACAGCCAGACGGTAATTTCCGCCCTCCACCCGGAGCGCCTTGCCTTCGACCAGCGCTGTGGCGACCTTTTCCCTTGCGAGACTAAGGACGCGTTGAAATGTGGGCCTTGAAACCTGCATGCGCTCTGCACAGTCTTCCTGTTCAAGGCCCTCAAGATCCTTGAGTCTAATGGCTTCAAGTTCTTCAACAGATAGAATGATCTCCTCCAGATCCCTTGTAGGGACTCCGGCAGGCTTGAATACCGTCACTTCAGGGAGAAATTCGACGCGTCTGAATTTCGGCGGTCTGGGCATTCTATCAACTCCTATATATAGATAGCCAAATTAACACTCTGGCCAGGCAATATCCTGGGCGCCGGGAATGTCGGAGCAGTTCCCCATGCCGCTACGGAAGCATCAGCAGAAGGCTTAAAACCCCCGGGGCGGGCGCCGCTATTTTCAGGGTAGCCCCCCATGCCGCCGGGGCGGCACCAACGAAAAATGAAA
This sequence comes from Bacillota bacterium, assembly GCA_013178415.1. Taxonomy (NCBI): domain Bacteria; kingdom Bacillati; phylum Bacillota; species Bacillota bacterium. Next base: position 20,202 of record JABLXA010000008.1, read on the forward strand.
ATGGCGCTCCGCTATTTTCAAACTAGCGCATTAGCGCGATAACGACATCAGCCCGGCAGCACGCTGCCTGAACTCTGGACTCTAGATTCAATTATCTATAACCCTACTATATGATTTCCATGAACGAATGTCAAAATCTCCGGCCCTGGCGGGCGTATGATTTTTTTGAGATCCAGAAGACGGATTCACTGGTAACATATTCTTTCATGCTGTGCTGGTGACTTAGTGCGACCAAGACTGTCACAGGGGGTGACGAATATCGCGCCACCCTTGAACGCAGCCTGACGAAATCATCGCCAGCCTCGCCATCATCTTGATTAGAATATCGTCAGCCTTGCGCCCAGCCTGATCGAAATATCGTCACCTTGATCCAATATATACCAGTATTATGCTGGATAATTGTCTCTTTGAATCTTCCAATTTAGCCCTGAGGTGGCCATGATTTCGCCATTTCTGAGGGGATGCTGCCGAGATTTTCGCCATCTTCGGGTGGAGGCGTGATGGGAAGTTATATGCCATTCCATTGAATGTACAGCCTGTGGCAATGTACTATAATGCGACTGAATTGAAGAAATCCGGTCTTGAAAGGCCGAGGGCTGGATGGACATGGGACGATCTTAGACAGTATGCTCAGAAGCTGACCCGCCGTAATGACAGTACAATCACCACTTGGGGACTCACGGCAGAGGTGTGGGACGGCTTTTATATGCGTTCTTCTGGGAGAATAGTGGACATATAGCCAGCCTCAATCCCATTGTTTCTGGCGAGGTGGTCGATTGCGCCTCTGGTGAGGCATACAATCGTGCTCCCCATGGGCCAGGCTGTTTCGAGATAGGGTGTATGGGCGAAATGAATAACTCTGTTTGTCGGTCCGCCAGCGGCGCGTCTATCAGGGCGCGAGAGGTCTGGCCTGCGGAGGGGGAGATATCCGTAGTATCTGGCAAATCCGCATGGATTTCAGGCCAGCGGGACGTGCTTGAGCTGCAGCTTGATGCGGGTGATTTGAGGATCTTTGAGATCTTGAGAGGTTGAGAGGCTGATTTATTCCGAATAGCCTGTACCTTCGGATGAACCATTATTCCAATGGCGGGAGAGAATTTCCCATAGGATGTATATTCCCCCGGATATGGCGATCCCGAGCGGAGATGCATACCCCGCCCGCATGGCAAAATATGCCGCGGGGATAGCCAGGAGCAGGATCGTATGAAGCTCTGTCAGGATCGCGACCCTCCAAGAGAAGTTCCCCTTTGCAGGCAAGCGCGGGCGAATCCTCGGGAAATACCGTGGCACCTTGGCGCGATATTGCCGGTAATCATTCCCGAATTTCCTTTGCAAGAAGGATTCTTCTGAGGGGATGATGAATATCTCGTAAGTCAGGATGACTAGGATGGCCGCTATTATATAAGATGGCCACCAGCCTGACATTACGCAAAAGCCTAGAGCTATGAGGCTATTAGCCAGGTATAGCGGGTTACGCACATAAGCATAGGGGCCTCCGGTTACAAGCGTGGGAGTATTGGCTTTGCGGTCCACTCTATGATGCTTGATGTATCCCGCTGCCCAGAAGCGAATTGAGATGCCAAGCAGCACAATTACGATTCCAATGACAAATATGGATTTATTAGTTTTGGTGAAGATCATGGCAGCTATTAGCAGGGGAATGGGAATTGCGCCTCTCAGGTGAAATACGATGTTCCGGATCCTTTCTATCAGCAGGTTCACCCTTTCTCAACGATTTCTTTTAGTATTTGGAACATGAATGCCGTCTTATAGCATGGATCGAGAGAACTTATGTCTCTGGGCGGCAATACGTGATGGGATCCCTGCAGAACGTTGCGTGATGTCCATAAGAGGGGAACCTTGTATGCCACAATCGTTACAGACGCCCAAGCTCACCTTGCCTCTTGAAGCCTATATCAGTAAAATGTATAATTGGATTGTTATGGAACTCATATTTGCGGCGGTTTTTTCTTCTACGGGTTAGGGGGTCTGGCGTTTCAATTAGTTATCCTATGCATAGGCACGGAAGCTCATGATGCGCAAGTCGAAGGATGATTTGCCTCAATCAGGTTCAACCCTCGTCACTCCGAGGGGATACTATACCAGGAGGATTGCCAAATGAACACGGAGGAACAGGTTAACGAATGGCTTGAGATCTCCCAGGAGGATCTGGAGGTAGCGCAGCTTTGTTATAGCGGCAGGAAATTCCTTCATTGCGCATACATGTGCCAACAGGCGGTGGAAAAAGCATTAAAGGGTTTGATCGCCGCTCAGGGTGAAATTCCTTTGCCCATTCATAATTTAGGCAATGGAAGCCGATGTTTGGGAGTGCCTGAGCATGGAACAACGGATTTTTCTGCGCGCATTGACGACTTATGCCATTGAAGCACGCTATCCGGAGCGCAAAAGAAAATTGCACGAGATCTGCACCCAGAGCGAAGCCGGACGGGTCTTACATGATGCCGGGGAGATGATATCTTGGATAGGCGAATTAATAAACGAGCGGCTCTCCCAAGAGAAATAGTTATTTACAGGGTAAAGAAAGCCGCCTTAGAGATCTCAAAGCTGATTCCACTAGATTGTGTCTATCTTTATGGATCCTATGCCCATGGTAGGCCTAAGCCCTATAGCGATGTTGATGTGGCTGTGGTTTCTCCAGCTTTTGGGGGAGATATCATCAAGGATACAGTCTTTCTGATGGAGCATTTTGAAAAGACTGGCCTTATGGTAGAGCCGCGTGCTTACACGCGCGAAGAATTGCGCCAGGCTCAGGCTGGGACTTTCCTATATGATGAAGTCTTAAAGAAGGGATTCCGGATTTTGTAGATTCAGGAAGACAATGTCTTCCGAACTCCTAGTCCCGCGCATATAGCCCGTACAGGTCACTCGCGCAGCAGTCTAAGGCCGCTCCCATGGTAGTCTAATGGAGGGGGCCATTCTCAACGGTCTCTTTTAGTGTTTGGAACATGAACGCCGTCTTATAACATGGATCGAGAGAACTTATGTCTCTGGGCGGCAATGTGTGATGGGACCCCTGTAGAACGCTGCGGGCTATCCATTCACAAAGGGCCTCGAAGGGTTCATCGAATGCCTCCATGTCTTCCAGGGAGAAATATCGCGCCCGGTCATTTTCTTTTCCATCAGCCAGCGGCTCTCCATCTATATGATGGCACAGGAAGACAACATAGATCTGGGGTTCCCCTTCCCAATCCACATTGCAGATCCCAAGGAGGCCATCCATCCCCGCGATTATGCCAGCCTCTTCCCTAGTTTCACGCAGAGCAGCCATGTCAGGCGTCTCGCCAGGGTCCACAAATCCGGTGGGCAGGCTCCATTGCCCCTTCAATTTCCCATATGTTTGACGTACAAATAGAATCTTATTATCCCGTAACACGACAGCGCCTACTGACACAGACATTCTCGGAACTATCCCATGGAAATCAGGCTGCCGCTCACATGGTCGATCTACATACGAGCACTTGCATGATTGCCCCATGTGCAGGCGCTTTCGGGGGCGGCTGTCGTGAGGCGGCTTGCGCGGATTTGGAGTGCCATGATGGAATTGTGGCATGATTGAAACTCCCCCATTTCAGCCTTGTAGGCAATTCCTATTATATAGCATTATATTCCTCTTTTGAACTCCGTAGATAGAAAACTGAGCTCGGGCTTGAACTAGGGATAGCACATATTCGGAGCACCGGCAACGACCGGGCAGCACTGAGCGGCGCGTTTCTTGGGCCTTGGATCGCTGCCATCTCCGATCGGATTTTTCCCTCATTTCAACGTCGAATTAGACCGGCTCCCACACTTTGGTTTCATTCATGGAATTGCGGCATTATATTCCACCATGCGGAAAGTTTATTAATACGGAAGGAGATATGATATAGGCGACGAAATGTTTAAATGAGGAATTCAATTCCGCAATGCGGAAAGGCGAGAGAATGCCCATGATCTTGGAAAGGCAAGAGAGCGTTTATGTCGATATCGCAGCAGCAAAACAGGAACCTGGTCCGGTCTGTAGCCAAGTGTTTCGCGGTTCTTGAAAGCCTCGCAAATCATGAGGGTAGCATGAAGTTATCTGAGCTGAGCAAGGCCTTGGGGCTCCCGCCGAGCACCACCCATAGGCTGGTTTCATCCTTAATGGAGATCGGCTATGTCACCCAGGATCGGGAGACCGGGGAATACATGCTCGGCGTGAAGATACTCTTTCTTGCGGGTGTGGTATTAAAGAGGCTTGACCTCAGAAAGATCGCCTATCCTTTCCTTGAAAAGCTGCGTGACGAAACTGGCGAGACCGCAAATCTTGTGGTGTTGGATTCTGATGAGGTCCTTTATATAGAAAAGGTAGAGAGCCGGGCATCGATCAGGGCCTTTTCTCTCATCGGACGGCGGGCGCCGGTCCATGCGACTGGCGTTGGCAAAGTAATCCTGGCAGATATGGCCTGGCCGGAAGTGGTAGAGATTCTGGAAAAGAAAGGGATGCCAAGGTTGACTTCAAACACCATAACAGATCCCAAACAGTTCATGGAGGAGCTAAATCGCGTCAGGCTCCAGGGGTATGCCCTCGACCGTGAAGAGTGCGAAGAGGGGGCAATTTGTGTCGCAGCTCCGGTTAGGGACCACAACGGCAAGACTGTTGCTGGCATGAGCATATCAGGACCAATTGGCAGGCTGACAGAGGACCGTCTCCCATTGCTCATACAGATTGTCATGAAATATGCCGCGGGCCTTTCCAGGGCGCTGGGCTACGTGGATCGCCTGACGGTCGGTGATGATAACATTGCTAAGTCCAAGGAGGCGCCAACAATTTGAAGGTAAGTGAAGCAATAGTACGGATCCTTGAGGATGAAGGGATAGAAGTTGCATTTGGAATACCAGGTGCGTCGATCAACTCTCTCTACGAGCATTTGGGTAAGTCTGAGAAGATAAGACATTACACAGCCCGTCACGAGGAGGGAGCTGTGCATGCAGCAGATGGCTACTTCAGGGCAAACGGCAAGATGGCTCTAGCTATATGCACTTCAGGCCCTGCTGCTACCAATTTCGTGACAGGTCTTTATACCGCCCAAATAGATTCCATGCCCCTGATCGCCATCACGGGGCAGAACGTGAGGTCCCAGCTAGGCAAGGAGTCGTTTCAATGTGTCGATATAGCCAAGATAGCTGAGCCAGTGGCGAAGAAGACATGGTGTGTGACAGAGCCTGCCCAAGTACCGGGGATCATGAGGAAAGCCTTCCAGGTTGCAAGGGAGGGGAGGCCAGGACCTGTTCTGATTGATCTTCCTCTTGATGTGCAGGAGGCTGAGATCTCCTACGATCCAGAATATGACCATTCCCTGCCAGTGTATAAACCAGCTCCTGATCCGGTGGGGATTGAAAAGGCAGTAAGGATGCTTCTTTCTGCAAAGCGGCCAGTGATTCTCCTTGGAGGAGGAGTGATCCTGGCTGGAGCTACAGAAGAACTGAGGCAGTTCGCAGAGTATCTCCAGATCCCAGTTGTGACCACCTACATGGGTAAGGGTGGATTCCCGCCGAACCATCCTTTGTATGCTGGTCAGGTTGGAATTCAATGCAATACCCGGGCGGGCAACAAGGTATTCCTTGAATCTGATGTAGTGCTTGGCATAGGGTGCAGGTTCAGTGACAGGCACACAGGAGATCTCGGGACTTACACAAAGGGAAGGAAATTCATCCATGTAGACATAGAGCCTACCCAGATAGGACGTATAATCCCGACTGAGATAGGGATAGTTGGTGATGCAAAGCTCGCATCTCAAGCTCTTCTTGAGGCCGCCAGAGATGCCACGGCAAAGAGGAAGCCGTCAGAATGGGTTCTGGGGATTCCCAGGTTAAGGGAAGAACTCGCAAGGAGGCTCGATTTCGACAATGTGCCTATAAAGCCCCAGCGGGTATTCAAGGAGATGAACGAGTTTTTTGGGGAGGATGCCATATTCACCGCAGGGTGCGGGCTGGTGCAGATATGGTCGGGTCAATTCCAGGAGATATCGAAGCCAAGGCATTACCTTCCTTCAGGTGGGGCAGGGACGCTTGGATATGAGGTGCCTGCGGCAATAGGAGCCAAGATAGCGAAGCCAGACTCCACGGTGGTGGCAGTAGTAGGAGACGGCGGCTTGCTCTTCATGGGAGAGGAACTGGCTATGGCGTGCCAGCACAACGTGCCCATTATGGTAGTCGTGGTCAATAACGGTTACCTGAGTCTGATCCGCCAAAACCAGAAGTACGGGTATGGATACGAGTATGCTGTTGATCTCTGGTATGACGGGAGCAGGGTGGACTTTGTTAAGTATGCGGAAGCCTTTGGGGCATATGCAGAGAGGGTAGAGAAACCGGAGGAGATCCGGCCAGCATTTGAGAGGGCGATGAAGGCAGGAAGACCCGCGCTGGTGGATGTGATAGTGGAGAGGCAGACGGATTGCGCGATGGGGCCGGGGATTGATAGGGTGAGGGAGTTTGAATAAGAGAAGGCACCGCATTAGGGTGTGATCTAGGACGCTCATCTGAGTCGGGCCTTACTATAGTTTAAAGGGGATGCCATGCATGGAATTTGTCAAGGAATCTGAACGAAAAACGCCCATCATCGGTAAGTATGATGTGGTCGTAGTCGGGGGTGGTGTAGCAGGCATAGTTTCCTCGATTGCAGCCGCTAGGAATGGCGCTAAAGTTGCGCTTATCGAACAGTATGGATTTCTTGGTGGCACAGCTACAGCGGGTTTGATGGCATGTATTAATGGTTTTCGCAACCAGCGCAAGCCAAACCATGTTCAAACGGTGCGTGGTATAGCTCAGGAGTTCATCATGCGGATGCGCCAACTTGATGGAGTATATTTGGAGAATACCAGCTATGAGCAAGAGACCTATGATATTGATGCCGGGGAATTACCTTATTGTGTGGGGTTTGATCCGGAGGTTTTCAAGTATGTAGCTATTAAGATGGTTCTCGAAGCTGGCGCCGAGTTATATCTGCATACTTATGCGCTTGAGGCGATCGTCGACGGTGTCAGGATTGAGGGAGTGATCGTTCACAATAAGTCTGGCAGACAGGCTATCATGGCAAATGTGATTATAGACGCTTCGGGAGATGGAGATATAGCCGCATCTGCAGGGGCACCTTTTGTTATAGATGAAGAGAATGGCCATATGATGAAGATGACCCAGATGTTCAGGCTTGCTAATCTTGATCTCAGCAGACTTGATACTGGGCATGTTCATGGGATTCTTATCAAGAATACTTATGTTTCCTGGGGCGGGACTGTATCCGCAAATGGGATCGATGCAGATAGCTTGACTAGGGCCGAAGTCGACGTACGGGAGCAGACATGGGAGAAGGTAAGAGAGCTTAAGAAATTGCCTGGGTTTGAAGATGCCCTTTTGATTGAGACTGCCACCCATGTAGGGGTTCGAGAGACGCGACGGTTTGTCGGGGAGTACACTTTGACGGAAGCCGATGCCCGGGATGACGTTCGATTTGACGATGTAATCGCAATCAGTTCCAATCCGGTTCCAGCATATTATGGATATCGCTATTATTACGAGCATTTAGGATTTGATGTTCCCTATAGATGCGTCGTGCCAAAAAAGATAGATAATCTGCTTTTGGCAGGACGAAACATCTCCATGGAACAACCGCCGTTCCAGTCGGCACGGTCCATGGCCCCAAACATGGCTATTGCTCAGGCCGTAGGGACGGCTGCGGCACTATGTATAGGAAATGGGGTGAGGCCGAGGGATTTAGACGTGAAGGAGCTTCAAGCTAAGCTTTCAGAGCAAGGTGCGGTTATCAGCAGATAGTAGGTCAGTCATGTGGCAATTGAAATGAGAGGAGGAGAAATCATTAATGAGAAGATGCTTCATGAGGTCTAGTATACCCATCATCATTTTGTTGATACTGTTACTGGTAACTGCGGGGGTCTTCGCCAAAAAGGCAACGGTGACTTGGATGAATATGGAAGATCCAAAGCGTTTCGACCTCGATGGGCTGGTCCGGGAATTTAACAAGATTGAACCAGATATTGAGATAAAGTACATTTATACCCCAACAGCCTTTGATGAAAAGCTTAAGGCCATGATGGCTGCCGGCACTCCTCCAGATATAGCCCGCATAAATGATGATTACCTTGTAGGCTATGCTCTTCATGATTATCTTGAACCTCTTGACAAATACATAGAGAAGTACGGGCCGTCCAAGAAGGAAGACTATATCGACTTCTTCTGGGAATGGCCGATTGTCAATGGCCATCATTACATCTGGATAAATGGCGCGACCAGCCGTCTTTTCTATGTGAATGAAGATTTATTTAAGGCAGTCGGTTTGGCCTTGCCACCCAGAAAATGGGAGTCTCCTCAGTGGACGTGGGATCATATGCTACAGACGGCCCAAAAGCTTACTCAGGATAAAAACGGTGACAAGGTACCAGACATTTGGGGCGTTGCGATCTTCCATGATACTGGGTGTGAGCAGACCTGGTCGATGAATAACGGCGCTGATGGTATATATAGCAAGGATGGACGGAAATTTACCCTTGCCTCACCTAAGGGTATCGAGGCTATGCAATATCTAGCAGATCTGGCATATAAGTATAAGGTTCACCCGCCCAAGGCTTTATATGACCAGCAGAGCCCGCTAGATCTTTTTGCAGGCGGCAAGTTGGCTATGTTCTTCGCAGATACTCGGGTTATTCCTTATCTGCGCCAGAATGCCAAAGGGTTTGAATATGCAGTACGACCTGTCCCTATGAGGGTTCGTGGAAGGCAAGAGGGGAGTCTAGACACCCAGGGGATCATAAAGGGCGCTAAAAACCCCGAATCTGCGTATAAGTGGCTAAAATTTATCGCGTCCGAGAAGGGGCAAGCTATTATTGCCAAGAGTGGATATACAATGGGGCTTACGCCGAGGTGGATTGAGAAGTATTTCCTGCAGACCGATCTCCTTCCAAAGGACCAGGATGTTATCGTTGAATCCTTACATTACTATACGCCTGTCCCAAAGGCAACAGAGGTAGAGCGTGCGAGACAGATCTATCGCCCAAAGCTAGATAACCTGTGGAATGGCCGCCAGACAGCTGAACAAGTTCTCCTTTCTGTAAAGGCTGAGGTCGAGAAATTGATCGCTAACTTCCCAGACGCGAGATTCTAGTCTGGCTGCCAGGTTGTTGTTTCCCGAAGGACGGGGCAGCCTAGCGCTGCCCCCAGGAGACTGTTGAACTTCACCAGCAGCTGCCAGTCTAGCCGAACACGATGACCGTTTTGCGCGATTCAACCGGGCTGCGTTGACAAAATGTGGGAAACATCAACAGTCTCCTCTAGTACTACCTAGATTCAATGCCTTTTCGATTCGTTTCCATTAGGGCATCATTAATGCCCTGAGGAGCAAACTGGAGGAGTGTCAATGGTAGCGCAGTTATTAACACGGAAGAGACGATCGAGCCTCTTTCGTCGGCAGGCTATAGATGGCTGGGTGTTTGCCTCTGGGGTGGTGGGCGGTACCATAATCTTCAACATCATCCCGATGCTATTCTCTTTTCTGACAGGATTTACGGAATGGGACGGGGTTCATATCCCTCAATTCAATGGCATTAGCAATTATATAGATATGTTTCATGATAAATTCTTCTGGAGTTCATTAAGCAATACCATATATTTTACATTGGCCAATATACCTTTTAGCGTAGTTACCGGTCTTCTATTAGCAATCCTTATTAATCGTCAACTGCCCCTCGTCAACTGGTTTAGAGCAGCTTTCTTTTCTCCCGTGGTCACTTCAACTGTTGCGATTGCTATAGTCTGGCGGTGGATCTTCGCACCATATTACGGGATCTTCAACATGATTCTGGGTTGGTTTGGGATTCAAGGCCCCGAATGGCTTAATGATACCAGATGGGCTATGTTGGCGGTAATAATTGTCACTATATGGCAATCTTCCGGATATAATATGATTCTCTATTTGGCAGGTCTCCAAGGAATATCAAAAACACTATACGAGGCTGCGAAGATAGATGGTGCTGGGGAGTGGCAGCAGTTTCTTTATATTACTGTTCCACTTATTTCGCCCACCACATTCTTTATTCTCATTATGTCGTTTATTTCCTCATTTCAAGTCTTTGGATTGATCTATGTGATGACAAACGGAGGGCCCGCATATTCAACAATGGTCTATATCTATTATCTTTTCCAAAATGCCTTCAATTTCTTCAAGATGGGGTATGCATCCTCACTAGCATGGGTGCTTTTTCTGATCATTGGCTTAGTTACGCTGATCCAGTGGAAATTACAGAGCCGATGGGTGTTCTACAGATAATATAGGATTGTGCTGGTCAGGGGGGATAACGATGATGATAGAGAGATTCATTGCCATATTTCGGGTCGGCGTCAAGAGGGGAAAGATATTAAAGACTGCAGGAATTTACGTAATACTCATTCTCGTTACGCTTATGACTATCGGGCCTTTACTATGGATGGTCTCGACCTCCCTAAAGGGACCCGGTGAGATCTTTTCTCTTCCGCCTAAGTGGATTCCTAATCCACCTGTATGGGCGAATTATGTCGAGGCATGGAATGCTGCTCCTTTTGGGCTGTTTTTCTATAATACCTGCTTAATCACTTTTTCAGTCGTAGTGGGTAGGCTTTTTATCTGCTCACTCGGCGGGTATGCATTTGCCAGACTGCGTTTTCCTGGATCACAAGTCGCCTTCGCCTTATTGCTCGGGGCAATGCTCATCCCGGGAACCGTAACCTTAATTCCTCAGTATTATATGTTTCGGTTATTTGGATGGATCGATACCCCTTGGCCATTGATTATGCCAGGAGTTTTCGCAAACACCTTCGGCACCTTCCTTCTGAGGCAATTCTTTATGACTATTCCCGACGAACTGGAGGACGCCGCCAGGATAGATGGGGCAAGCTCGATGCAGATATACCATAGAATAATGCTTCCACAGGCAAAACCGGCACTTGCAGCATTAGGAATCTTTACCTTTATGGGAAGCTGGAATGATTTCATGGGGCCTCTCATTTATCTTAATACCTATGAGAAGATGACTTTGCAGGTAGGGTTGGCGCAATTCCAAGGTGAATTCTATACAGACTGGCAGTTGCTTATGGCAGCATCCGTAATCGTATTACTTCCTGTTTTGCTTGTATATCTTTTCTGCCAAAGATATTTCATAGAAGGAATCACATTAACAGGTTTGAAGGGATAGGCCTCTATCTGTTCTCTCCTCAGATCATCTGCTATCTCAATGTCTGGAGTGATATCGTTTTGCGAGGGTTGGATAATCTCCAAAAATCGGGGGTAAAAGGCCATGAATAATGAAAATCAATTGCCCTGGTATAAGCGCGTCTATCGATGGGGGCAAACCAATATAACTGAGCTAGATCCCATTCGATATGACATTGACTGGTGGCGCGAGCACTGGCGCCGTACACGGGTACAAGGTATTATCGTCAACGCAGGCGGAATTGTGGCATATTATCCCAGTAGATACCCTGAAGTCCATCGAGCACTATATCTCGGGGAGCGCGACCTGTATGGCGAGATCGTGTGTGCTGCCCATGAAGAGGGGCTGGCAGTTCTCGCCCGTATGGACTCCAACCGTGTCCATGAACGCTTCTACATTGAACACCCGGATTGGTGCGCAATTGACGCAGCTGGGAACCCGTATAAGGCAGGAGATCTTTACATTACCTGTATTAACAGTGGGTACTATCAGGAGTACCTTCCTGCAATCATTCGAGAGATTATCGAACGTAGCCATCCTGAAGGTATCGCTGATAACAGCTTTAGTGGGCTAGATCGAAATCACATCTGTTACTGTGACAACTGTGCTCGGAGCTTCCGGAAGGCAACTGGGATGGATTTGCCTAAAGTAAAGGATTGGGAGAGTCCTGTCTACCGAAAGTGGATTGAGTGGAACTACGCACGCCGGCTGGAAGTCTGGGACTTGAACAATCAAATAACAAAGGACGCTGGCGGGAAGGACTGTTTGTGGATCGGAATGGTCGGTGGAGACATGGTTTCGGAGAGCGTCCGTTTTCGGGACTATAAGGCCATCTGTGAGCGCGCTGAGGTAATACTCCTGGATTTCCAAGCGCGTAACAACGCTCATGGGTTCCAGAGCAATGGGGAAGCTGGGAAGCTAATACATGGATTGCTAGGCTGGGATAAGATTATACCAGAAAGTATGGCCATGTATCAGGCTGGACGCCCTGCATTTCGCGTGGCAAGTAAACCCGAACCCGAAGCGCGACTATGGGTGTTAGAAGGATTTGCCGGTACCATTCAACCATGGTGGCATCATATAGGTGCCTATCATGAGGATCGCCGCCAGTATCGTACAGCTGAGCCGTTATTCCGTTGGCATGAAGAAAACGAGCAGTATCTGGCAAATCGTCATCCTATTGCAACTGTCGGTGTGGTTTGGAGTCAGCGGAATGTGGACTATTATGGTCGCGATGATGCGGAGATTCGGATTTCTCTTCCCTGGCGGGGTATAAGGAATGCTCTTATCCGAGCGCGCATCCCATATCTTCCTGTACATATTGATCGTATCGAACAGGATTGTGAGAGTCTCTCTGTACTTATCCTACCCAACATTGGAGCGATGTCAGATGCCCAGTGCGCAAGCATCCGGCGATTTGTGGAACGAGGTGGCTCGCTCATTGCTACAGGCGAGACCAGTCTCTACGACGAATGGGGAGACCCGAGGGATGATTTCGCCTTAGCTGATTTATTTGGCGCGCACTCTCTCAGGACCCATCTTGGATCTCACTCATCAGAGGGAAATAGCTGGGACGATTGGAGTGGGCATACTTACCTCAGGCTCATCCCGGAATTACGAGGGAAGGTCTGCGGGCCGCGTATTGGTACAGAACCATCGATCACACAAGGACGACATCCAGTGTTAGAAGGGTTCGATGAAACAGACATCTTACCATTTGGAGGGCGCCTAGAAGTTGTATCTACCGATGCAAATTCCAAGGTTTTACTGACGTTTGTTCCAGCCTTTCCGATTTATCCACCTGAGACAGCTTGGATGCGGATTCCAAATACCACTCTTCCTGGGTTGATTATTAACGAATTAGGAAACGGTGGGCGGGTCGCATACTTACCTGCTGATATTGACCGTTGCTATGGCAGGGATAATTTACCTGATCATGGACACCTACTTGCTAACTTGATCCGTTGGGCCTCCAGGGACGACATACCTCTGAAGGTTGAGGGAAGAGGTTTGATTGATTGCCATTTATACCAGCAACCGGGGCGGCTAATCCTGCATTTAGTGAACCTCACCAATGCTGAAACCTGGCTTGCTCCTGTTCATGAGTTGATCTCAGTGGGCCCAATCCGCGTGAGTGTGCGACTTCCGCAAGATGTTGTTGGTGATAAAGTCTGTCTTCGGGTAATAGGTCTCGAAATGAAAGCAAAAATCGGCGATAGGTGGACTAGTTTTGATATCCCCTCAATTACAGACCATGAGCTGATAATAATCTCATAAGATGACCTTTCTCGTCGACAGACAATTTATATAAGGGGCCTTGCAGCTCCTTGATGTGAAGCAGGTCGGATCCTTTCTTGGTGATCATTGACGGTAGCTGTAGAAAGTCTGGATGGTGGATATTTGCTCAGGACAGATCGCAAGGACATAGACGCTGAAGAGATCTGGCGTGTGTATCCTCTTCTGACACGGGCAGAGTCAGCATTTCGGGCCATGAAGAGCCCCCTTGCTGAGAGACCGATCTTTCATCAGTTGAAAAACCGGGTAGAGACTCACATCTTCTTGTGCGTGCTTGCATATCACCTGCTCTTGCCATAGAGAAGACGCTACAAGACAGAGGGCATTACACGAGCTGGGCAACCGTGCGGGAATCGCTGACCAACCATCAGATTGTGACAATGGTATTGCCGACCTCAGATGGTCGCACGTTGCGGATTAGGAAGGCTGCCAAACCGGATCCTGAGCATCTTGCTATCTATGAGGCGCTAGGCATATCGCCCCGGATGATCAAGCCGGTAAAGACATGGTCGTAAGATAGTGACGTAATTTGACAAAGAACATAGGTACCGCAAGGGTTCCAGTGCTCTGAGTGCGGAAGTTGGGCTAAGGGAATGGCTCCCGATTCCATAAGAACTCCTGTTACAAATATATTACAGAAGGAATGAATCTCAAAGAAGTAATAACATGGACGAGACTGAAGAGATAATGGGCATCTACCCCAAAACTGTCATAGGCGTGACCGAGCATTTTGGCCCGAGGATGAGGCTCCCTGGCGATTCGGAAGCCTCTTTTGCCTGTCAGATGGCATCATTCGGCATACAATGGTAAGATCAAGGCTCAATGATAGATAAGATATTTCCTCCTTAACCCATCGAATCTCTGCAGGTCCTCTCCCCAGGTTGTCACGATTTCATATGCGGAGGCACCCTGCTCAAATTGGATCCTGATTTTATCAGTGCCGGCCAGGAGGTCGAAGGATTTCCTCCCATCCTGGGCCTGACGGTCAAATCTGAATTGATCTGGGTAGAGCTTTCTGATGGCCTCTATCATATGGAGGGCAGTGGCAACTGGCCGGAACGTATTCCGATCTCGTACATGCAACTGCACTCCACCACACAGTTCTCCCTGGTATTTCGAGAAGGTGGGGATAAAGTAGGCAGCCCTGAATCTCACACCTGGAAGATCCCGCGAATTGAGTTCATCGGCCAGCTTGCTTCCATTAATGTATGGCGCCCCTATAATCTCATATGGCCTTGTGGTGCCTCGACCTTCTGACACATTGGTACCTTCAAACAGACAGGTACCGGGATAGACTATCGCCGTATCAAGAGTTGGCATGTTGGGCGATGGCATTACCCACGTGCCCAGCCCAGTTTCATCAAACCACATCCACCGCTTCCATCCCTGCATAGGGATTACCGTGAGTTTACAATTGATGCCAAATTCTACATTATATAGCTGTGCCAACTCCCCTAGGGTCAATCCATGTCGTATCGGGACAGGATAAACACCCACAAATGACCTGAATGGTTCCTCAAGAATTGGCCCCTCGAGGATCTCGCCACCTATCGGATTAGGTCGGTCCATTAAAATGAATTCTATACCTTGCTGGGCCGCTGCCTCCATACAGTAAGCCATGGTAGATTCATAGGTATAGAAATGTACACCAACATCTTGGATGTCGAAGACTAACGCGTCTATGCCTTCCAACATCTCCGGGGTGGGTTTGTAGGTCTCCCCGTAAAGACTATATGCCGGAAGCCCTGTGGCCTCATCAATATAGGATTCGACTTTGCCTCGAGCCGCCCCCCTAAAGCCATGCTCAGGCCCGAACAGGGCGACCAGCTGTACCTCTGAAGACTCATAAAGCACGTCCGCGGTATGAGTCAGATCCTCGTCCACGGATGTCTGATTCCCAATGAATCCAACTTTTTTCCCTTTCAAGAGTTCAGACATTTCGTCGAACAACACGTCGACCCCGAGTTTGACGCGGTTTATGTGTCCCCTTTTCATATCTATCACTACGATCTCCTCCCAGGATTGTTTCCAGTGGTCTCCTCATTTTTCCTTCTTGTCAACGGGCGGATAAGAGAATAAGGAAGGGAGGGTAATAAGCCCCTCCCCGGTGCCTATGATCGTCTAAGCGGTAAGGTGTATATCTGGGCACTCATGTAAAAGCCTGATAATAGGACGTGCCCTCTCGTCGATGGCATTATAGTTGGCGACAAGACCAACTCTCGCCTTTCCGAGATACCGCAGAGGATTTTCAAGTAGTCTTGTAATCCCGAGTTTGATTGGGGAAGATGACAAATCAGATCCCTCCATTCCCGGTTTTAACGCTCATTCCCCTTAGTCTTGATGCTTACTTCAAGGTTGCAAAGCACCGTTTGCCATTCCGAAGCAGAGACGGTATTCCTCAAGGCGATAAGTCCAGCACCAATATCGGGAGTGAATCTGGGCAAAGACACTTGAGCTCCCGGCAAAAGACAGCCAAGAGCCCTAGAGAATTCGCTGACAAACCTCGGCTGGTTCGAGAAGACAGATCCAATGGGAAAAACCCTGATAGCGTCTAAATCTGGAAAAACGCTCTTCCAGACAGCATAGGTTGCCTCTGCAAGCTCACTGGCTGCCCGCTGAATAATGGATTTGGCCAAAGGGTCGCCCATCTCTTCCGCCTTGAACACAAGAACCGTAAGACGCGCCACGGTAGTAACCAAATCCCTTCTGGCGCGGAGAGTGCTTGCCGCCTTCCTGAGGTCATCTGTATTGAGCTCGTCCCTCACCATCTTTGCCAGCTGAGTCCATTGCCCTCTCCCATCCGAAGCCTTGAAGCACGCAACCAGTGCCATGCGACCGAGGTCATATGCACTCCCTTCATCCCCAAAGAGGTGCCCCCAGCCACCGGCAAGATGACTCATTCCATGTTCGTCTTCCCCATAAGCAAAGGATCCTGTGCCTGATCCCACCACAATCCCATTGCCAAAAGCGGTTGCGCCAGCCCAGGCGCATCGAATGTCGCCTTCTATCTGAATGTGGCAATTGTAACCCTGAGCTCTGAGGGCTTCTTCATATATATCCGTGCAGCCGCTACCGATAACCCCAGCTATCCCAAGGTAGACGTAATGGCAGCTACTGGGAATCAGGTGCGCAGCACTGATCAGATCACGTGACCCACCATTCAAGTGTTTTATGGCATCTTCTGGGGACCAGGTTCTGAGGTTTATCCCTTGCGCCATGCTCCTGCATAATAGTCTGCCATCCAGGCTGCACGCCACAAAGCGAGTCTTGCTCCCGCCCCCATCGACTCCCATTACCCACTCCATGTCAATTACCCCTTACAGCCTTGTCTATTCAAATCTGATGCGGCTCATGTACTTACGGCGCAGTTCGACATTTCTATTGTCAGATCCATCAAGGTTTGCGCTAATACTGATCGGAGGGGTTTCCCCGCGTTCGAGGTATATCTGCATAACGGTAAGCATCAACATGTTAATGGCGGCAACGCCTGCTATTGTCGAAAGGGGACCAGCTTTGAGCCGCGTACCGGGAAGCTCAATTCCTGCATCTCCATAGGGAGCGCAATTATCAATTACGATGTCTGCAATCTCAAAAAGTCTTCTGCCACTTGAATGACGCGAAGTAACCCTCGTTGTGTGGTCCATGTTGGTGAGAGCTATGACCGTGAGGCCATCCTTTTTGGCCTTAAGGGCCACTTCAATGGGGAGCGGGTTGCGCCCGGAATTCGATACAACTATTACGACTTCCCCCGGACGCCAGTCATAATAGCGAAGCAGCATCTCTGCATAACCCTCACACCTCTCAGCCTTTCCCGCTGAACCATCAACGATGGCGCTCACCGGGATTAATTGTCCGGCCCTCCCGAAGATCTCTCGAGATATCATATGGGAATGCCCACTACCAAAGATATGAAGTATCCCGCCATTTAGGAGAGAATCTGCAATCTTCTCTGCGGCCTTTTCGATGGCTGTTCCCTGGGTCTCATAAATCCTCCGAATGGTATTAATGGATAGCTCTGAATAGGCTTCTGCGAGGGTCAATTTCATTAGTGATACCTCCCTTAGGCTTTTCCGCGAAGTATGGATGTGATTTTCTTACAAAAGCTGCTATATAAGTGGGAATCCCTTCTGTAGATTTAGGTTCACAGAGCCTCCGCTCGAAATTCCGCGTAGGTCAGCCTTCATCTCCCATTCCTTTGCTGCGGATTTTTCCATCCAGACATCAGTTATTTCACCTTCTTGTCCGCTACTGCCTCAGCCATCCGTTCCAACATTCTCAGGACCTTCTCCTGCCTGAGGGTGGAAACCCCCAAAGTCAAAAGATCTATCATCGCAAGTTGGGAAAGCCAGGAGATCGTTTTGCCTGCCTTCAATAAAGTCTCACCTGATACTGCTACCAGGCAGATGTCCGCAACGTCTGTTATGGGTGATTTATGATCGCTCGTCAGACAAATAGTGGTGGCGCTAGCTTTTTTGGCAAGCGCGAGAGCTTCAATGGTATCTCTGGTCCGTCCCGAATGAGATATCCCAATGGCTACATCTTCTGGTGTCATCATGGCTGCTGACGATACCTGGGAATGTGAGTCCGTAAAAGCCCATGCAGGCACATCAATCCGAAGGAACTTATCTTGAGCTTCAATTGCTACATGTCCCGAGGCGCCAACTCCGTAACAGTAGACCCGCCGGGCCTTGTTTATTGCCTCAATAGCTCGTTTGAGCTCATCCACTTGCAAAAGACTAAAAGTATCGCTCAACGCACGGATAGTGGTTTGAAAGAACATGAAAGCTACATCTTCAAGCTTGTCGGCGGGGCGTATCTGCTCGTAGATATTCATCTCTGTATAGGGTGTCTCTTTCGCCAACGCTATCTTGAACTCATGGAACCCCTTATACCCCAAGAGTTTCATAAGGCGGATCACCGTGGTCTCACTAGTATTTCCCCTTTTTGCCACCTCGGTTATGGACAGGTTGACCGCTCCCTCGGGATTACCCAGGAGCTCATCAGCAACTCGCTTTTCGGCGGGCCGAAGGGATGGATATGCGCTTCTCAAACGAGCTATGCAATTCTGAATAGGGATCTTATCAAATGTCCTTTCGGACTTTCTAACAGAACTCAAATCTCTCACTCGCTTTCATTTGCGCGGCACCGAGGTTTTCAGACTTTGAATCAGGTTCATCCAGCACGGAGATGGTTCCTGTGCTTTTGAGGACCTGTATTTGTAGGTTTATTACTTATTCTTATTCCATATTGTATGTGATTTTCCTTCTCAGAAATTAATGATATCGATAATTCATCGGAATGACACTCCATGGCAAGGTGAATGATGTTATTGGGCACTGGACTTTCTATGTGAACAGCTTCCAACGCGGCAGAATCCACTGCCATCCCCCTGCCTTGTCGGCTAAGGTCATCGGCGGTTATCTAAGATTTCATTGGCGCGCATTACTGCTGATAGTCCAAATCTCTATGTTGAAATCACTGCTTTAAGGCTTTTCTGTGACCTTTGCAAACAGGCCGGCATATCAAAGCCAATATCTCCATACATGATACGGCATAGCGCGATAACGGAGGCCCTGGAGCTTACCAATGGCAGCGTAAGGCTTGCGCAGAAGTTTTCCCGGCACGCAAAGCTAGAGACCCTACAGGTCTATGATGATAACAGGCACAGAGGACAGGCTCAGGTTACAAACCTTCTGGCGGCGGTTATATGAGAGAGGGTGATGCAGAGTGGCAGAAGCAACAGAATGGGTGACCATACAGGAGGCAGCGGATCGGCTGAAAGTAAGCAAGGTGACCATATATCGCTGGGCACGGGAAGGCTTGCTGGCTATAACCTGTTCAGGCCGTTTTCTCTGCAATACGGGCTTCATCCAGGTTTTCATAGACAGTCACATAAGATAGCAGGTAACTCAGTAGAGACTCGGCGCCCTCATTGAGGTTGGGCCCACTGGGTGTCAACCCGTCATGGCACCCTCCGGTTTCTTCATCATATACCGGTACGCCAAGTATATTCTTACCAAGGAACCATTCAAATGCTTTGATCATCCGGGTCTGGTATTCCTCCTCCCCGGTGGCCCTGTATGCCGCGGCATAGGCCTCAACCATGTGGGCAGCGTCCACTGGCTGTTCGTCAAACTGCCCCATATTGCGACCTCTGAAATACCAGCCATGGTTACCGACAAGTTTCAGTTTCCCGTGCCTGAAGTTTATCCAGGTCAGGAATTCAAGACTTTCAGTAGCGATATCCAGGTAATCCTGGTTACCTGTATGCCGGTAGGCCCAGAAGAGGGCTTCCGGCATGATCCCATTTGAATAGGTGAGATAATCCTCAAACCACTGCCAGTCGCGAGCAGAAACGGCCCGGTATTGCCGTACCAGCCCATCCGCAAGCCCTGTAAGCGACTCTACCAGAGGTAGCGGTTGCTCCTGCTCCGACACCTCACTAGTGCGGCTGCGCTGAAAAGTGAGGAGTCGGGCGACAGCCAGTATGAGATGTGCCTTACCCCGGGGCGAGCAAACCTTACTTATCCAGCGCGCGGCACGGTCCCAGACTGCCTTTGAAGCCATAGATATTCCCTTATGATTATCTTGGGTCATCGCATAGGCACAGGCAAGCATCGCCCGTCCGAAAGCATCCTCAGAGCCTTCCTCATCGGCAAAATCCCTGGTATAATGGACGAAATTATGAAACTTGCCGTCAGGCCGCTGGACATAAACCAGGAAGCTCATATAGCGCTCAGCCAACTCCAGGACCTTCTCCATCTCAACTGGTGGAGCGCCTGGTTCAAGTAGCCTTAACGCCAGAACCAGCGCCCGCGCGTTATCATCAGTTGTGTAGCCTGTAGCAAAATCTGGTAATGTATATCGAGCATGCTGGATTATCCCTGTTGAATCCGTAAGCCTTATGAGATGGTCAAGCCTTAAGATTGGGAATTCCGTCCCCTTATTATTCTTATTATGCATTTGAGGTCTACTTCACCGTCCCCCGAACCCCCGCCATGGTCGCTGACCTGCGCCGGGTGCATATATTTTCAAAAAGCTTGACGTAGAGTTCGCCAACAATGGGCCATGACATGCTAGCCCCGAGTGCCGCTGCAGTCCTCTCCATGCTGGCCCTAAGATCTGGGGAGGAGAATACCCTTAATAGCGCTTCGGAGATACTTGTCGGGTTTCTAAACTCCACCAAAATGCCCCGGCCACCAGCCAACATTTCCTCGGCATAGTAGTAAGGTGTGGAGATTATGGCCTTACCGAGTCCTAGCGCATAGGCAAGCGTCCCGCTGGTGATTTGCTCGCGGCCCACATAAGGGGTGATATAGACATCGCAAGCAAGAAGATATTCCACCAACTCTCTTTCTGTCAGATAAGAATCAACAAACCTAACATTAGCTCCTACCCCAAGGTCGTGGGCTAGTTTGACCAGACCCTCGCGGTAGCTCTCCCCATACAGTTTCCTGACTTCAGGGTGAGTGGCACCAAGCACCAGGTAAAGGACTTCAGGGAACTGTTTTGCCACGTCTGGTAGGGCCATTATCACATACTCAATGCCTTTGCCCGGATTTATGAGCCCGAATGTACATATCACCTTGCGCTTCTCTAGTCCCAGGCTCCTCCGGATCTCGTCCCGGGACCTGGCACGTATGGCCGGGACCCCATGCGGGATGAAGACGACCTTACGCCTGGGTATGCCATACCGGTCCTCGAGTATATCAATGCCCTTTCTCAACATGGCCACCAGGGTGCTACTACGCCGGGCTATAGCCCTGACCACCTCGACCTTCTCGAGGTCAGGCTCGGCGAGGATGGTGTGAAGGGTCACCACTGCTGGCTTTCTAACCCTCCGAAGGAATTCAATGAGATAAGAACCATTCTCCCCGCCGAAGATCCCGAATTCATGCTGGATGCTTACCATATCGAATGGAAATTCATTCACAAAATCCGCTGCCCTCTCATAATCGCTAATGTCATCCCTGTTTATTTCAAGACTTACATGCGGACCATACTGGTAATGGCCAGGCACGTCACTTATGGCAATGACTCGAAAACAGGGACGACTCTGCCTCGTGCCGGTGCTCTGTATAAGATTTGCCGCAAAGGTAGCGATTCCGCACCGTCTGGGCGGGTACGTAGAAAGACATGCTATCATCAGACGAGAGTCGACACCCATGCTCGTGGTAAGCTCCCCCTTTCGAAACCAACCGGTTAAACCGTCACCAGTGTCGTGCTGTTCTCCCACAGTTTATGGCTACGTATTAGTTCAGCCCTTGCGGTGCGGCTGTCCTCTATTATGGTATTAAACCCCACGACACATTCCTCGATCAATGAATTGGCACCTATATGGGCACCAGACCAGATCACACTATCTCTGATGACAGCGCCGGTGTTAACCTTAACATGTGGGCCTAACACGGCGCGTGGGCCAACAGTCGCGCCCGACCGGATCATGCACCCCTCGCCAATGAAGATGGGCCCTACCAGCCGCGCCCCCGGCTCCACGTGGACTCCATGCGCGACCCAGATGTTCTGGCCCGGATCGCGCATATAGCTCGAATCGGGGAATCTGAGGGCCATTCTGCCATTTAAGATGTCCCAGTGTGTGCGAAGGTATCCACTGCGGGTACCGATGTCATTCCAGTAAGCGTCAGAAGCAAAGCCACATACCTTCAATCCATCTGAAATCAACTTTGGAAATACCTCACGTTCGATGGACACTGCACGGCCCGCGGGTATATAGTCCAGAACCTTGGGCTCCATGATATATATCCCCGCGTTCACCAGGTTACTGGATGTCTTCCCTGGCGCTGGTTTCTCTATGAACCGGAGGACTTGCGCTTGCTTGGATAGTTCTACTGCTCCGTAAGCGCTCGGGTCTTCTACCCTGGTCAGGGCAATAGTACACACCGCTCCACTATCTCTATGAAACCTCAAAAGATCTCTTAAATCTATACCTGGTACTATGTCAGCATTCAGGACCAGGAAGGTTTCATCTATACCCTGTGCGGCGTTTTTAATGGCACCTCCAGTTCCAAGAGCTTCGCGTTCGAGCACAAGCTCAATGGGCACTCCGCCTTTGACCCGCGACAGCAACACATCCCTGATGATCTCCCAGCGATAATGGACGGCACATCTTATGTTTGACGCTGATAAGACACTTACGATCTCCACAAGATGGTGGAGCCAGGGACGATTGACCACAGGTACCATAGGTTTTGGAATATCCTGTGTTAATGGGTGGAGTCTCGTCCCTTTTCCTCCTGCTAACAGTATTATGTTCATGTTAAGCGCCTCCCTCGTCAATCTGTAGACATCCCCTGGAGAACTGTCCGAGTCTCAGACCGGCCTTTCATAGATTATGACGGAATTATGGATAAGTTCTCCGAGAGAAGCGGACAAGATAGCCCTGGAGGGACGAGACGCCACATGCCGATATTATGATGGCAAAGTATGTTCATTCATACCTGTCCTGTGTGCACTAGAGTCCGCACGGAAAGGACGGGTGACTCTCTTACATATAATTTATCCAAAAACACACGCCACTCGTGATACGCTTGATTGTGCCGCTTGTCTGCGCTAGCTGTCAGATACGGTATGGCACTACGGCTTTGGGGCCTGTTCCCATACCCTCGCAGAATTGGGCCGCGGCGACCCGCGACTGCGTGGCATCTCGCCCTCGCTGGCAATAGCCACTAGACTGTGATGAGAATAGGAATTTTGATGTTGCTAATTTTTAATTATATATTTGAGAGGACAAGAATTCAAGGTAAATTCTGTAAACGGTAGTATCAAGACTGATAGGATGACACGCAGTATGTCGCAAAAGGCATCAATGTTCCGGCATTTCTGAGTCGTCGATACACTCGAAGACGTCCTTTACTGTAGAACATGGGTAATACACATAAAGTTAACCATTCCAGGGAAAATTGATCATTAATGACAATTTGGCTTTATGTGGGATGATTTTGAACATGGGTGCAGCAATTTCCTGAAGGCGGAGGTGGGCGGATCATGCTCAGGAGTCTGTGGCGGCTTCTCTTTCAACGCAGGCAGCGCAGGCAAGGTTTGGGTCAGGCTTCCATGGGCCCTGTTGAGGAGCAGATATCTTCCAGGCTACGGGTCAATCAGGAGAGGATCAAAGCTGCGTTCGGCAATAGCGCCGACCTTGTCTTACGGAAACTGGAGACCGGTGATCAAGGGAAAATCTCTGTACTTATCGTTCACATAGACGGCCTTTGTGACAAACTGCTGGCCTCGAAGACTATAATAGAGCAGATCACTGACATAAACCATGAATGGGGCAGCCCAGAACAAGCGTACGTGGATCTCAGGAACCGCATTCTTTCCGCCAGCGGCGTCAGGGAAGTCGATTCGCTCGATGAATTCATCAACCATGTCACCTGCGGGGATTGCGGAGTTTTGGTCGATGGCATCACAAGGGGATTGGTTTGCGATACACGCGCTTGGGAGCATAGGGGCGTAGAGGAGCCGACTACTGAGTCCACTATTAGAGGTTCGAAAGAAGGGTTTGTCGAGTCGCTGCGCACGAATACCAGCCTCTTACGCCGCAGGATCAAAGACCCGAGACTCTGGATCGAGGAATTGAAGATCGGGCGTATAAGTAAGACTGATGTTGCAATCGCATATATTTCTGGACTGGCTAACGACAGGATCGTGCAGGAAGTCAGGAATCGGCTCACCAGGATTGATGTCGACAGCATCCAGGAAAGCGGCCATCTCGAGGAATTCATTGAGGATGCACCGTTTTCTCCTTTCCCGACGCTCCTGCGAACTGAACGGCCGGATAGAGTGACAGGAGCCCTATTAGAAGGCAGGATCGCCCTGCTTACAGATGGCACGCCATTCGCCCTTATCATCCCGGCCACGTTCACTATGTTCCTCACCGCCCCTGAGGACTATTACGAGCGATATTTTATCGGGTCCGCAGTGAGGTTTCTCAGGATATCATCATTCTTCATCTCCTTGACCTTACCTTCATTGTATGTAGCTGTAACGACCTTCCACCAGGAGATGTTACCCACCCCCCTCATATTAAGTATTGCATCTCAAAGAGAAGGCATACCGTTTCCAGCTGCGATCGAGGCGTTGATAATGGAGTTGATCTTTGAGGTCTTGCGCGAAGCCGGGGTCCGTTTGCCGCGGTTAGTTGGCCCAGCCGTTAGCATAATAGGGGGCCTGGTGCTCGGGGAGGCGGCCATGCGTGCAGGCCTGGCATCCCCGGCGATGGTTATGGTTGTGGCCTTCACGGGGATTGCCTCATTTGCCACCCCGGTATTCAGCCTTGCAATCGGTGTACGCCTGCTGCGGTTCCCTCTGGTAGTCCTGGCAGGCGCATTCGGGCTGTTTGGCGTAGTGGCCGGGATGTTTGCCCTGTTAATCCACCTGGCTGCTCTACGGTCATTTGGAGTGCCGTTCCTCGAGCCGCTTGCACCGATAGTACTTTCCGACCTTAAAGATGCCCTGATTAGGGTCCCATGGTGGGCTCTCGGCACCAGGCCCAGATCGGTGGGGAATAAGGAGCCAGTTAGACAGGCCCCCGGCCTCAGGCCAAAGCCGCCTTCTCGCGAAGAAAAAGAGGTTCATCACCTGGAAGATAAGGAGGGCGGCAAATGAGCAAGGTCGAGGGTGGGAAGATATCAGGAAGGCAACTTGCGGCAATGCTGGTCTTAAGCCGGATAGTACCCATGACCATTACATTTCCTACGATAACAGGGATTCAAGTACCCCAGGACGCCTGGATTGCCAGCTTGCTCGCGATGGCATTGTCAATACCCTTCGTGCTGTTCGTCGTGTATCTGGGCTTGAGGTTCCCCGATAAGACGATTATAGAATACAGCGAAGCGCTTCTAGGTAAGTATCCCGGAAAGCTTGTAGGGCTCGTCCTGATACTATATTGGATCGGCACCGCTGCTGATGTGGCAAGGGCGTTCGGAGATGCCTACACTATAGCTATCATGCCAGAAACACCGATATTGGTCTTTATGATCGTGATGGTGTTCCTGGCAGCCAATGCGGCTCGAAATGGGCTCGAGGTGGTTGGCCGGATGGGCGAAAATGGCGTCTGGGTCGTCCTCTTCTTCCTGATACTCATGTTTATCCTCCCTTATGATGAAATGAATTTCAAGAACCTGGCCCCAGTTCTATCGCGGGGCTTTCGACCACTTCTGGAGCCAATAGGAACAGCCATCTCCTTTTTCATGCAGTTTATCGTCCTGGGCATGATCATACCATACCTGAATAAACCAAAGGACGCGGCGCGGTATTCCGTGTACGCGGTCCTCGTTAGCGGGCTACTGATAACATGGCTTGCAGCGGTCCTGGTGGCGGTTTTTGGGCCGACGGTATCGGGGCTGGCAATGCCGGCTTACAGCCTGGGTAGGATGATAAGCATCGCCGATTTCCTGGAGAGGATCGAGGCCATCACAATGGGGGCCTGGACCCTGAGTTCCGGGATTGAGCTTGCCCTGTTCTTGTGGGCAAGCGCCGTAGGGTTGGCGCAGCTATTTGGCATCTCCCGGTTTCAGCCGCTTGTATATCCCATCGGGGCGATGGCTACCGCGTTTGGCATCCTATTCTTTGAGAGCTATGTAGATATGCAGCGGTTCTTTGAGTTTAGAAATTGGGGAATCTACTCCCTCGTTATCACACTGGGCACAACGGCTGTTTTATACCTGGCCGCTCTTATGCGAGGCAAGCTCCCGCTCCATATGAGGAGGTGAACCCGATGCCAATAGGACGAGTGCTGAGAATAGGTGCCATTATGCTGCTCACAGCGATAATGACCACTATGACTGGGTGCTGGAGCCGCAAAGAGATCGAGACCTTGGGCTTTGTCATGGCAGTTGGTGTTGACCAGGCCAGGGAGGAAGGCAAGGTTCAGCTGACAGTTCATATAGCAAAACCCTTTGCTATGGGGAGCGGACAAGCAGGAGGGGGAGCCATGGAAGAGAAGCCATTCTGGGTCGTGAGCAGCACGGGATATACAGTATTTGAAGCCGTGCGAAATTTCCTCTCCCAGTCGCCACGGTGGCTGTTTTGGGCGCATAACCGGTTTATCCTGATAGGTGAGGAACTTGCACGGAAGGGTGTTCGAGATGTTATCGATTGGTTCGCCCGTGATGGCGGAACACGTGAACGGGCGTGGATAGTAGTAGCGAAGGGCGCCAAGGCATCGGATCTTTTGCAGACCGAGTTTGAGCTGGAAAGAATGCCCGCAAAGGCAGCCATGGGCATAGTTCAAAGTAGTCGGATGGGGCTATCCACAATTGGCGAAAGCATGTTGATAGATTTCCTTGAAAAGCTCGAGGGAGAGGGGATAGATCCAATTGCCATCCGGGCGGAGATCATACCCAGGCCACAAGAATTTGATATCAGAGGTGAGTTGAAGAGGGAGAAAATAGGAGCGTCAGCCAGAATAACCGGGGCTGCGGTCTTCAAAGACGACAAGCTGGTGGGCTGGCTCAACAAGCCGGAGACCAGGGGGTTCAACTGGGTCATGGGTAAAGTGAGGAGCGGTATCATTGTAATCAAAAAGCCCGGTGAAGAGGAAAGGTTCATAGGGCTTGAAATCCTGAGGGCAAAAGGCGGGTTCAAACCCGAAATCAAGGACGGCAGGGTTTCGGTCACCATAAAGGTTGAGGCTGAAGCTAATTTAGGCGATATACAGGGGTTCCTCGATCCTCTCAAATCCCCAGAAGTGTGGACCAGTATGGAACGAAGGATGGCTACTGTGATCAGGAATGAGATTATGGCTGCTGTGGCCAAAGCCCAAGAACTCGACTCCGATATATTCGGCTTCGGGGCCGAGCTGAACCGGAGGAATCCCAAAAAGTGGCTTGAGCTCAAGGACCGGTGGGATGAGGAGTTCCGCTGCATTAATATCCAGGTTGAAGTAAAGGCTAAACTGAGAAGGTCGGGCCTCATAATAAGGAGTACGAGGATCAAGAGGTAACTCGGGGGAGGACGCCTGTGTCTGTTGTATTGCTCGTTATCTCGTTTATCGCAATCGTTGCCTATGAGGCGCCTGATATTATTCGGGAGAGGCAATGGGGGGAACTGGCGTTGTTTATTGCTCTTGTGCTTCTCGGGTTCACGATCAGCCTCCTCCAGGCCATCGGGATGCCGGTTCCCAACCCGGTCAAGGGTATCGAATCTCTCACGGAAAGGATAGCAAGGCTCTTTCGGTAGCGTTTAGATTGCCAACCGGTGGGGTAGGCGCGGTCATACTTACCCAACAGGGTAATGACATGGCTCTTTGTGGATTTCTCCTTAGCAGGCCTTCATACAGCCTGCTCACCTGGACTGTTCCGCGAACTAAGATCTCTTACCCTCCTCTTGAGTTTGTCTTTTCGTGGTCATATGAGCCCATGTGCGGGAGACAGGCTGAAAGCGCCTTCTTTCTCAAATAGGAGCAAAATGCGAGCACTACCTCTGGGTCAAACTGTGTGCCCGCGCATTGTTCCAGTTCTGATATGGCCTCAGGAACGGGTATGGCATGCCTATACACCCTTTCGGAAACCATTGCATCAAAACTATCGGCTACGCAGAGGATCCTCGAGCCCAGAGGTATCTTCTCCCCCTTGATCCCATGAGGATATCCATGGCCATCGTAACGCTCGTGATGATACAGGACAATCTCCGCTATACCTTTGAAACCGGGGATTTCGGAAATAAGCTCGTAGCTCAGGATAGGGTGTTTATGAACCTCCTTTAGTTCTTCATCGGTGAGTTTGCTAGGTTTAGATAGGGAGGACCTTGGAACCCCGATCTTTCCTACGTCATGAAGGAGCCCCGCAAGATAGATAGCCTTCTGATCATCAATGGGGAGTCCCATCTCCCTGGCGATTATTTCGCTGTGATCAGCGACATTCTTGGAATGCCTGGCAGTATGAGTGTCACGAAGGTCCATAAGGGCGGTGAGAGTCAAAAGGAAGGCTTGTTCCAGCAACCCTTTACTATACTGCATGTTGGCCAGCTCTGAAAAGAGGTGTTCCAGCATTTAGAGCGTCCCTCCCTGACATGTTCTTAGTCTACGTTGCCGATAGCCGGAGACTGGCTCGAACCGAGAATAAGGGCCCCGGGTACCATGTGGGTGGGGCGGAAGAGTATACCCAGAGTCCCTAGGAGTTATCAAACCTTGAACCCTGCAACCAGCTCCTGGAGCTTCTGCGCCATGTCTGCAAGGGATTCCGCAGAGGCCGACATCTCCTGAATGGAGGCATTTACTTCTTCTGTGGAGGCCGAGACCTCCTCCGCTGCAGCGGCGCTTTCTTCGGATACCGCCGCGACGCTCGATACCGACTTCTTCACTTCTTCTGCACTCGTCGCCATCTCCTCAGCTGCTGCCGTGTTCTCCTCAGCTATGCTCACTATCTCACTTATGGCCTTACTTACATTGAGGGCTGCTTCTTTTAGTGAATTGGCGGAGGAGATAAGATCGCCGACGAGTTTTTCGGCTCCACTTGCGCCCTCATATATCTCATCTAAGGCACTGCCCGCCTCCTGGGCCACGGCGCTCCCTGTCTCAACTTCATTGATCCCGGCATCTATTGCCGCCACAGCCTTTTGTGTGGCCTGTTTTACTCTTTCTATGAGATCCGCAATAGCCCTGGTTTCCTTGGAGGAGCGTTCGGCGAGTTTCCGCACCTCATTCGCAACTACAGCAAAGCCCCTGCCATGCTCTCCTGCCCTCGCAGCCTCTATTGCAGCGTTGAGTGCGAGAAGATTCGTCTGCTCCGCTATGTCATCTATGACCTCGAGGATCCTGCCGATCTCACGGGAATGCGAGTCAAGCTCTCTTATCCTCTCTGCAATGTCGTTTGTGGTGCTCCTTATTCTCTCCATGCTCGCTATCACATTCCTGACGGAATCGCTGCCTTTAGCCGCTGACCTGGCATTCTTGCTTGATGCTGCCCCCACCTTTTCGAGCATGCCCAGGACTTCATTTAACGATTCATCTGTTTTCATCATGATATTGGATGCCGTCTGGATGCCATTCATTTGAGTCTCAGCGCCTTTAGCCACCTGAGCTATGGCTTGGGTGAGTTGTTCAACAGAGGACGCACTGTTTGCCACACTCTGGCTCTGCTCCTGAGCGCCTGATGCCACTTGTTGCACTGTTTCCGAGATCTGCTGGACCGCCTTTGCAGATTCCTCGGCACTGGCGGATAGCTGCTCGCTCATGGAGGCCACCTGTGCTGACGAATCGGTTACCTGCTTGATAAGATGACGAAGGCTGGATACCATCTCAGCAAAGGCACTGCTTAGTCTACCGATTTCGTCTGTAGAACCGGATTTGGTGCTTACGGTGAGATCCCCTTTGGCTATGAGTTCCACGGCCTGCATGAGCCGGATGATAGGTCGCGCCAGGCCGGTGGAGATCTGCAGGCCAATTAGAAGTGCAATTAGGATAGCTACGGCTATTATAATAAGGGCTATGGTTTGTGACCGTCTTGCTGCGGAAAGCACCGCTTGAGCATGGCCTGTCATCTCCGCGTTTTGACGCTCAACAAAAGCCTCGAGTTCCTTTGCAAATTGGTTACGTAAGGTAGTATACTGCCCCTTGTAAGTGTCCACAGCACCCTGGCGATTCGTCCCGGCTTCCTGCATCATAGTTGCCTCGAGGGCGACAAGCTGCTGATTGAGTTCCTCAAGGCGTCTGAAGCTATTGCGGTCATCCTGGGTCATGGCCATCGCTTCGGCATCTTTCAGGTTCTTATCGAGTTCCTCACCTACGCTATTATACCGGGCGCGTTCGTTTTGATCTTCAGGGTCGATCAAAACGCCGCGAACTGCGTGGGCCAGCGTAAGGTCTTGAAATTTTATGGTGTGAGCGAGCAGTAGGTGTTGGAGGCTCCCGCCCATGAGGCGATCGAGTTCTCTGTTCTGCCGGGAGAGTTGAACATAGAGTATCCCGCTTGAAATGCCCATTATGATTAGTACCCCAAGAAACCCTAGGATAAGCTTGCTCCTAATTCCGTTAAGTCTTATCACGAACAATTCCCCCCTTTTTATTGTTGTTGTCCGATGAGGTCTCAAGAATGGGCCAGTGCTTCCTAGGGTGGGTCTCGTCTGGGGGCCTTACTGGGCGCAAAAAGATAATGGTCATACCCAACACACCTGTAACATTCGTAATGGAAGTCATGCTTTGGGTATGACCATTTACTATGCGTCTCATGATGGGGGTACAGTCTATGGGTGTGCAGAATTGTTGAAAAGGGGCTATCGAGAGATGTTACCCCCCCCCCCCCCCGAGAGGGGGCTCTGCCACAGATTCTGTTGAAAAGTTGAAAAAACGCACCGCCGGTCCACCGCAAATCCATACCTTTCTTGTTTAGTAAGCCCTGTTCCCAACCCCAAACTCGCCCCTGCATAGTCAGGGCAGTCATATCTCATCACGTCATAAATCGTTGCAACTCCGTCATGGCGCGTAAAAACACCGTGAAGGGAGTCATTGGATAAACTACCCAATATATTTCGATAACATCTGACAAAATCCTCCCAGTTTCGGCAAAATACCATGTTTCACCAACATCCCGAAAACTCTCCCGTGGCCCCGCTTCGCTGTCTCATTCTGCTCGAGACCCCTCCGCTTGCAAGTCCCCTGGACAGTGAGGTGCCAGGTGCATAAACAGAGGAATGTCCTCAAAAATCAAGATAGGGCCCGCTACCGAAATTCCACGAATAGGACAACCTCTATAGAACAGCGGAAACCTACGAGCTTTGACTCAGGGGAGGAGTTTCCAAAGATACAGAGAATAAACCATGAATAAACCATCTTAAAAAGATCAGAAAGGATTGGTGCGCAGACCAGCCGGGAGCGGCGTAGTGAGGTCGCGTGCTGATGGGAGGGAGTGGTGGTAGGAACCTATTGGATGCGGTTTACCATATGGCAGAGCAGTCTTGGGGCAGTGAATTGAACCATGGGTGAGTGGATTCACATTTCTGCGTATCGTCATTTTAGGCTTACTTTGATATGTTTCATGTATGAATTAGGGGGGTATGCACCGTGAGGCGTTTGGTGATGGTATTCTCAGCCATAGTGGTTGTTGCTATATTGTTTAGTGCGACCGGGATTGGCTCTGCTCAAACCAATTACAATGAGGCGCCGATGCTGGCAGATTTGGTGCGGGCTGGTAAGCTTCCTCAGGTAGCCAGGAGGTTGCCTGAGAAGCCATTGGTTATCAAGCCAATTGAGAGAGTTGGAGAATATGGCGGCACTATCAAAGTTCTTTGTACTAACCTTATGACACTTGAGGATGGCTGGAATGCAATGAAGGCCGAAAGTATTCTGAGCCTGGACCGGGATGATGGATCCACTGTCCGGCCCAATATCGCGGAGAGTTGGGATGTTTCGAAAGACGGTAAAGTGATAACCCTTCATTTGAGAAAGGGGATAAAATGGTCTGATGGCCAACCTTTTACTGCTGACGATATTCTTTTTTGGTATGAGGATATATTCTTGAATAACGAGCTCACGCAGGTTAAACCCTACCAGTGGTGTCCGGGCGGGAAGCCCATGGAGGTAACGAAAAAGAATGATTACATGGTTCAGGTGAAGTTTGCAGTTCCCTATCCTATGGCACTCTTGCACCTGGCCTGGGGAGCAGCTCAGGGGGGTTTTTATCAGCCTAAACATTATCTAAAGAAATTCCATCCCAAGTACACCCCCATGGAGCAATTGAAGAAAATGGCCAAAGAAGCCGGCTTTGACCAATGGTACCAGCTGTTCCAGGCGAAGGCTGCGGTTGACGTACCAACTATGGAACCCGGTACACCTGTTTTAACATCCTTCAGGCCCGTCCGTAAAACCCCGGAGATGATTGTCTTTGAACGAAACCCGTATTATTGGAAGGTAGATATTGAGGGAAACCAACTTCCTTATATTGACAGGATGCAGCTTACGTTGGTCCAAAACGCGGAAATGTACAACATGCGCGTTATCTCGGGAGAGGTTGATCTTGCCCAGTGGAACACGGCTCTCGAAAACTACCCCCTTTACAAAGAAAATGCGGAGAAGGGCGGATACCAGGTATTGATGTGGAATGTAGCTTGGCCGTCCGTGGTTGAGCTGCAACCCAATATGAATCATAAGGACCCCGTAATGCGCAAGTTGATTCAAGATCGAAACTTCAGGATAGCGCTATCTCTTGCCATTAACCGGAATGAGATCAATGAGATGGTCTTTCTGGGTATGGGAGAACCTATGCAGGTTGTGATTCTCCCAGAGGGGGGTAGATTCTGGGACGAAAAGCTAGCGAAGATGTACACCGAATATGATCCGGCGAAGGCAAATGCTATATTGGATGAGATAGGTCTAAATAAGCGAGATAGAAACGGGTACAGGTTGAGGCCGGATGGGAAGACCTTGGGACTTACTATAGAATACTGGCCAGGAGAGGCAGGACCGGCAAAGACATCTGTGGTGGAGCTGGTACAGAGGTACTGGGATGCAATAGGGATCAAGACTGCCATAAAATCTGAGGAGAGGACGTTAAGGCAAGTGCGCGTCGAGGCTGCTGACCACGATTTTACGCTGTGGCATACAGGGGTGTGTACCGACCCGATGTGGATGACGCAGCCGTGGCATTTCATCCCTATATTCAGATTCAATTCCTATGCACCCAACTGGGCACTTTGGTACAGCTCGGGTGGAAAGGCTGGGGAGGAGCCCCCTGCCGATGTAAAGGAGCTTTATGGGCTATGGAATATCATGCAGACCAGTACCAATGAGCAGGAGCGTATTAAGGCTGGTAAGGAAATAATCCGTGATCATGTGATAAACCTTAGGACGATAGGTACCGTCGGGCTTGTGCCCCAGCCTGTGATTATAAACAAGAACTTGCGAAATGTCCCCAAAAAGGGTTTACTCTCAGCTGAATGGGGTTACCTTAGACGATACAACCCCGAGCAGTTCTTCTTTGCTACTAAATAGGCGAGAGTAATAGCGATATGCCAGTAAGAGAAATAAGCATTGCTGTTCATCCCCCCGCTGGGGGTGGACAGCTTATATAAAGCTTGGTCACCTGGAGGGAGAGGGACGCTACGTGAGATACGACCGAATATTTCAGCTCAAATACACCGCATCTTATCCTCGATCAGATATACAGGATATGGTTTTCTTCCTACCTGAAACTGGAGGAATCCCGCTGCACTTCTGGCTTATGAGTGATGCGGAAGCCCCCATATTGCAGATCGATGATATCTATTTAAAACCTCGGAGGATTACCAACAGCTCCCCCCGGTGGCTTGATATGGGGATAACTACGGAAGTTAAAGGAGGCTTTGGGCAGCTTCGTATTATGGGAATGAGCCCGGCCCAGGCCGCTCGGTCTTTTCTTGTAGTTACTCCTCGAACCGATCTTGAAATTGGTGGTAAAATCGAGGATGTAGAACGTACCTTGTGGGGGATATCCCGTCAAGATGCCGGGAGTACCGTAATATCTCCATCACATGTCACCGTCGGACAGCCTGTATCCTTTACGATCCGCTATTTCGCAGGGCCGAAAGGGTTACCTCCAGGAAGCAGGATTCGATTCGCGGTACCACTGGCATTTTCAGAGCCTCAAAATGAGGCCCCGGAGAGGGAAGGCTTCGTCTCATGCAAGTCCCCTGGGGGATTCCCTATTTCTATTGAATCTATCGGGAGATCCGAGGAAACACATGAAGCTATTGATATTATATGTTATCTCTCCAAAGGGCTTCCTCCAGGAGAGGGCATCGAGCTCAACTACCGAACAGAAAGGACATATTTATTTCCCTGTCGTTTTCACGAGGTTGATCGACGGTACTGGTATTCTAAACTTCCACCCCTCAGCGCGGCGGTTGCGGTAGACGAACGGCGCCTCTTTGTCAGCCTTGCTGAAGGATCTGGGCATATGGTCGAATTTGTTCCGGGCCCTGCGGAACGTCTTCATCTCTTCCTGCCGGGCAGGCGAAAATATGGGAAAGGGCTCAAGTTGAGAGGTGTGTTTACAGATAAATACAGGAATGTACCGCCTTCAGGTAAGGTGGCCGCTAATATCGAGCTGTTCCTAGTGCAGGGTGATGAAAAAATCGCATTGGGCACACCTGCCGGACATTTCCTTGAGCGGCACCGGTTTGAAATTAGTCTGCCTAACCTAAAGCCCGGAGTATACAGGGCAATAGCCTTGGATGCTGTAACCCTGGAAACCCTGGCAATAAGCAACCCTTTGGAGATTCTCCCTCGAGGTAGTGAAGAGCCGGAGATCTACTGGGGCGAGATCCACGGTCATACTGAGATGAGCGATGGGTGCGGGGGTTTTGTGGAATTATATCGACATGCCCGACATGAAGGGTGTTTGGATTTCGCGGCAGCTGCAGATCATGCATGCTATTTCTCTGATAACGAGTGGCAATGGATGCAGGATATAACTAATAGCTGGAATAGGCCAGGGGAGTTTGTCACACTTGTCGGTTATGAATGGGCCGGGACACAGGTTCACAGGAACATCTATACATCAAGGGATCGTCTGGACCTTTTTAGAGGCATGTACCCGCCAACAAGTTCAATTCAGACTGTATGGGAACATTTTAAGGATGATGAGACGATTGTAGCAGGCCCCCATGCTTCTCTTGCTCATGGGTTAATCTGGGAGTTTCATGAACCATCGATAGAGCGCTTTGTTGAGGTTTACTCTATGTGGGGAGCGAGTGATTCGCGGGATAATCCGCTGGCTCCTGTAGCGATCAGTCCAAAGGCCATATCTGTAGATGAATTGCTCAAGGGCGGTGCTCACCTCGGGTTCACCGGGGGCGGGGACTGTCATGAGGGCCATTGCGGCTTTTCATGCGAAGACCCCGAGCGTCAAGGCAAGGTCCCACATACCTTCGCCCTCCGGCTTGCATATCGCTGCGGGATGACAGCGGCTCTTCTCGAACGGCTGGACAGGGACTCTCTCATCATGGCCCTCCGGCAAAGGAAGACTTATGCCACAACCGGGGCGAGGATTCTTCTTTCGTTCTCAGTTTCTGGAATAGCAATGGGGGGACTGGGCCGGACAGATAGTGCAATTGTAAGAGCCTCTGCCCATGGTTGCGCTCCCATTAAGAGAATGGAAATCATCAAGGATGGTGAAGTGGCTTTTCGCAAAGATGGGGAAGGCCTGGATATCTCTATTGAATGGAGAGACCCTGAGCCGCCTTCGCGGGAGCACTTCTATTATGTCCGGCTGATTCAGCAGGACAGCCAGATGGCCTGGTCAAGCCCGGTTTGGGTTATGCCTTGTTGCACTGGTCAAACTGGGTCACAGATATGAGGCCATGCCATGTTTAATATTGTATCCACCAGTTTGTATACAAGAGCCAAGATACTGCGGGTTATGAAATAAGGAGAGATAGCGAAATGGAGCGCCCGAATCTAGTGCTGATTACTGTAGATCAGATGCGCGCCGACTGTCTGGGAATAGACGGGCACCCGGTGGTGGAGACGCCCAACCTTGATTATATGGCCAGGGAGGGCGTCAGGTTTTCAGCCGCTTACAGCGCTGTCCCTAGTTGTATTGCCGCCAGGGCTGCTATTCTTACCGGGTTACTGCAAAGGAACCATGGGCGGACAGGGTACCAAGATGGGGTGCCATGGAACTATGAATGTACTTTACCTGGAGAACTGGCCAGGAGCGGGTACCACACTCAAGGAATAGGAAAAATGCACTTTTACCCGCCCCGGAATCTGTGTGGATTTCATAATGTAGTACTTCATGATGGATATCTTGGATATGTAAGACGCCTCCCTGGGGACTATTCATACTATGATGATTATACTCCATGGTTAAAAAGGCATTTAAACGCTGATGTTGATTTTGATGACCACGGCCTTGACTGTAATTCCTGGGTCGCGCGACCCTGGCATTTGCCTGAATACCTGCATCCAACCAACTGGGTGGTAACTCAGTCCATTGATTTTCTTCGAAGACGGGACCCCACCAAACCTTTCTTTATGTGGGTATCTTTTGTCCGTCCCCATGCACCCCTCGACTCACCTCAGGTGTACTTTGATCAGTATATTGACCAGGAAATACCATTGCCGCCTGTAGGGGATTGGGCCGACAAAGAGGACAGGGAGAGATATGGCCTTATTCCGCATACGTTGCGGGGCATAATCGGGGAGAAGGCTCTTCACCGGGCACTGGCCGCATATTATGCCTTGATCACGCACATAGACCACCAATTGGGGCGCCTTTTTGCGGCTCTGGCAGAACATGGTGTCCTAGATAACACATTCTTCCTCTTCACCTCAGATCATGGTGAACTTCTCGGAGATCATAATCTATTCCGCAAGGCTTTGCCCTATGAAGGTTCAGCGCGGGTGCCGTTCATTATGAAGTTTCCAAGCAATTGGAATGTCCCACGAGGAATCCTGATCGATAAGCCAGTAGAGTTGCGCGATATAATGCCCACAATGCTTGATGTGGCCGGTGTAGAGCCATCGAGGCAGGTTGATGGGAGGAGTCTGATACCGCTGGTGACAGGCACCAGTAACTCCTGGCGCGAATATATTCATGGGGAACATGCATATGGCCCGGCTTCTAACCATTTCATGACAAATGGCAAGGAGAAATATATCTGGTTTTCACAGACGGGCCGCGAACAGTATTTCGATCTGGAACGCGACCCTCAAGAGAGACATGATTTGATAGGAGATGAATCTCTAAAAGATAGGATTTCATACTGGCGGTCAATCTTAGTCCGCGAACTGGCTGACAGGGAAGAGGGTTATAGCGACGGGTTCCAACTCATCCCAGGAAAGACGCCTAGGGCTATCCTCAGTTCTCTTTGCCCTGCGTAGCATAAAATGTCTTTATGGCACCCAGGTTAGATGTCATGGATCTTCACCCCTTCTTAAGCAGAAAAGGGGTGATGAGGGCGTTGACTTCTCCCAATTGAATGGGAGCAAAGACTGCACCTTGATGAGCGAGATAATGCCATAATCTCCATATAGTCTCCCAATATGGGGGACTGTATGGAGTTGGGGTGACGTTATCATCATCGCTCCTGGCAATCGACTCGGGTATCTCAATGAGAGGTGCCTGCGCGCGCCCATAGCTCTCTTACCCTCTCCACCAGGGAAGGGGCGCTCTTCTCGATGGACCTTAGGAGGCCCCTTTGATGTACACGGAGCCTTATCTATGGACGCCTGTGAAATTCATTCTCCTCTCAGACCTCCAGCTTAAAGCCCAGGCGCCCACTACGGTAAAGCTCGCAGGGCAACAGGAGGCTGATTTCATCATTTACACTGGCGACCTTGTGAATACGCCCGGACGTGTTTTTGATGGATTTACTGTAGCCCAATAGTCTAACTACTCTATGTGGGCCGGGGAGGCTTCGATGAGGCTGTTCATTTGATGAACAGCCTCTCGCTTCATCTCATCGCGCTTTTCTATTGCGGGCTGCGTGCGGATGATTCGCCGCGGCACGCGATATCAAGACTTCCTCGTTTGTGGTTCCTTCCGCACATCAATAACCTCGCCTTTTGTAATGCGAACCAGCTCCGCCGGAGTTGTTCTGAAGACTGAGTGCGATGTGCCGGCGGCTTCAGCAGACGTGCGAGTGCTTGCGGCCAGTTCTATTACCTGCGCGCTGGAGCCTGAGGATGTCAGCGCGTCTAAAACTCATTCAGCATTGGGGTGCATCGGGCGTACTCCTTTCTATAAAAGAGCTACGTGAAAGGAACACGTGCAACGGGCATGACAGCAATTCCTCATCTATCAAAAAACGGGTTCTTGCCGGTCGCTGAAAGGGGGATCCCTACTGCAACATCCGCATCGATTAGACCCATCTTGCGCGCCAGAACTCCTATACGGTACATGATTCGATTATCCACATTATGTATGGATGCAGTCTTAGCTGCAGAACCCATAGCTATTCCCAGGTCCATGAGCCGCCAGGCACAAAATGGTCCAGAGAATTCCGGGCCGTTGTGAGCTGTCGGCAGGTCGGCGCAACTATCAAAACCACATGCCCCACAGTTGAGGCCTGCGGTCTTGGCCCCTTTCAACCCAATCAAAAGCACCGCACCACTGTCTGATGTATTTCTCCCGTCACGGTCGAAATTTCGTTTGCCAGTTTCGGCTCCGTAGCGTGCCATCTCTTCGCCGAGCGCCTTGAGCTTTTCCCCTGTAATTACAGCGGTGACTATGAAGTCCTTCCCCGCCGCTTTGGGAGCGGTCCTTGCTGATAAAGCCATAAGATCTGCAACAAGTTTGATGACATCGTCCATCATTGACACCTCCCTCATGTGTATTCCCTGCGGAGTTGCTTTGTGTTCCGGAGCTGCAGATAGCCAAGTTCGGACTTAAACCAGGTATAGAACATACACGGAACGCAGGCAACAGCGGAGGAGCGCGTTCCTTGAATTCAGGGCTTGGCCATCCACATTTCTGTTTATTTGATTCGCTTCAAATGGCGTGTCACCTTCCATGGGAGCCACGCATTTTTGGGGATGTCGAGTTGTCCGATATCCTTCCCTCGAGCAATAGCACAGAAATTCCTCCTGGTTCTTCTATGGGTTTGATCACCACGGGATCCTTTTGAGGGCAAAGGCCGCATTTCCCCAGGCTTTACCATGGGATAATCCGACAACGCGCTCGCCAGCTGCAAGTAGGACCTGGCGGCCTCCTATTTCTTTGGAAAGATCGAGGCATGCTTTGACATAATCCATGCATTCAGCCAATTCTTGCTTATCTCCTGAGGCGATGTTGCCGGGCAAAATCATCACCATATTGGAGACAACATTGGAGACAACGAGTCCTAGATTCTCTGCAGTGCGCGCCAGGGATCTCCGATCGTCTCCTGTTAGCGTCCAGGGATCCCCCTGCTTTGCTGCAAAGTAGTCTACATGTTTTGCTCCGAGCTTTGCAATGGAATGCATTGCTTCCACGTCACTTCCCAATATTCTGCGGCTTAGCAATACAACGGGCCTTGACCTTCCCTCGAGGGTTTCCGAATAATATCGGCAATTGAGAATAATCTATTAATTAAAAGGAATCTGGGTTCCCTCTTGCAATAACTAGATTAGATGCCTGTGACCGTTGTTATATTCTGCCTGTAGCTATTCAAGGGAGGTGATCAATACTCGCAGATCAAGGTGGCCAGGTTTTGCAGAAAGGAGGTTGTCTAATAGTGGGGAATCCCTTGAGGCATCTTCTAGCCATATTGCTCATAGTGATTCTGAGCATTTGTTTCGCTGGCCTTGCCCTGTCGCAAGGGTCGGAAGATGAGGATGTGATTTCGGATTTAAAGGCTCAAATCGAAGACCTCAATATTCGTCTTGAGGCCGCAATAGCTCTCGCAGAAAGTCTTCAGGAGCAGCGACTCAAGGATATTAAGAAGTATGAGGAGCAGATCAATAGTCTAAAGGCTGAACTGGAAGATATGGGCGTTCGGCTGGAAGCAGCCGCAGCTTTGGCCGATTCGTATGCAGAACAACTGCAAAAGGTGACGGAAAAGTATGAAAGTCAGATCGCCGAATTCAAACAGACAGTAGAGGACCTGGAGGTACGTCTTGGGGCTGCCACCGAACTCAGCATAAGCCTTCAAGAGATGATTGATAAACTTAAGGCTCAATATGAGGCAAAGATTGCTGAGCTACAGGGACAGCCAAAATCGGAAAGGTGATTTCATTCCAAATTGAAATACGGGGAGGAGATGAGTTTATGTTGGTGAGGCGCGGTAAGTTGTCCAGGATTCTGGCCTTCGTGTTTATCTTTGCTTTGCTCCTTTCCATTGGTGTAGCCGGGTTTGCTGCTACAAAGAAGACAAAGGTTATCATCTGGGGGCTTAACACAACAGTCCCGGGCGGGGCTCAAGAACTGGCAAAGCAGATAAAGGAAAAGTTTTCAGACATCGATCTAGTTCCTCAGGTCCAGGTGGCAGGAGCAGGTCAGACCCTTGAGAGCATGCAAAAACTTCTTACGGCCATAGCGGCGGGCAATCCACCGGAAATCACGACAATTGACCGGTTCGTTGTCGGTGGATGGGCGGCTCGTGGTGCTCTCAGACCGTTGGATGATCTTATCGAAAGAGACAAGGTAGACCTTTCCCAGTGGTACCCGGTTTGTCTGGATGAAGCCAAATTCAATGGCAAGGTCTACGCAATGTCTTCAGGAACTGATGACCGGGCAATGTATTACAATCGGGAACTCATGAGAGAGGCTGGCATGAATCCAGATGCGCCGCCAAAAACATGGGATGAATTGATGGAAGCGGCTAAGAAATTGACGGTAACAGACTCGCGAGGTAATCTCAAGCAAATCGGGTTTATCCCCATGTTTGGCAACAGCTGGCTGTATCTCTATGGGTGGCAAAATGGCGGCGAATTTTTGTCTGAGGATGGTAAGACTGCGACTCTCAATGATCCTAAGATCGTTGAGGCTATCGAGTGGATTGTTTCTGTGTATGATGCTCTAGGTGGCGCGGAGAAGATTCAAGGATTCCAGGCATCTTTCCAGCCTGGCGCCCAGGATCCATTTCTTACTGGGAAGGTTGCTCTGATGATAAATGGCAACTGGGTACTTAATACCATAGCCCGCTATAGGCCCGACATCGATTTTGCCGTCGCCCCGGCCCCTGTGCCAAAGAAACGTTACCTACAGGAGGGAGAATTCAAGGGTAAGCCTCAATTCATCACCTGGTCTGGGGGGTGGGCGTGGGCAATTCCCAGGGGGGTTAAGAATGTAGATGCGGCCTGGAAAGTTATTAAGTTCATGACAGGGGTCGAAGGCCATCTGGCAATCGCTAAGGGTGACTATGAGTATAATAAATCACTTGGGAATCCATATGTGCCTGGGATGACTTCACTCAAACCTGCTGACAAAGCTCTAGCAGAAAAATATCTTCCGCTTCTTCAGAGGGAAAGCTTGAGGAAAGCCTATCAAGTATTTAGTGATCTGATGAAGGTAAGCCGATATCGGCCGGTGACTCCAGTGGCTTCGGAGCTTTGGACTGAACACGTAAGAGTTGTAGACCTCGCCATATTCCATAAGATGACTCCAAAAGAGGCGGCTGACTTCTGTAATGCCAACGTTCAGAAGGCGCTTGATACTTTCTGGAAGAGCAGAAAATAGGTGACTAGTTCGATGTGGTGGCACGGACGATTCACCACAGGTCCGTGCCCCATTTGGATGGCCTTGGTGAGAGATGCCTATCGAGATCTTCACTAGAGGTGATGAGGATGACCAATAGGCCTATGCTGGCACATAGTTCTGGCCGCCTCAGGAGGGCCGAGATTAGGGCCGGGGTGCTTTTTGCATCGCCATGGATGGCAGGGTTTCTCTTATTTACCCTCGGTCCGCTGGTGGCGTCCATATGGCTGAGCATGACACAGTATGATGTTTTAACACCCCCAAGGTTTGTTGGTCTTGACAACTATAGGAACATCATATTAGCAGATCGTCTATTCTATAAGTCACTTTACAATACGTTGTATATCACAGTCTTTGGGGTCCCAGCCAACATTTTGATGGGGCTCGGCATAGCCATGCTTCTCAATCTTAAGGTGAAAGGCATGCATTTCTATAGAACCATATACTATCTGCCTTCCATTGTACCCACGGTGGCTAGCGCGATACTGTGGATGTGGTTGTTGAACCCCCAATTCGGTCTAATAAACGCGGCGCTTTCTCTTCTAGGAATAAGCGGGCCAGCCTGGTTATCAAGTGAGGCATGGTCGAAGCCATCCATAATCCTCATGGGCTTGTGGGGCGCCGGAGGAAGTATGGTCATATACCTGGCAGGATTGAAGGGGATTCCTGAACAGCTTTACGAGGCTGCAGAGATTGATGGCGCAGGGATCTGGGCCAAGTTCTTCAAGATCACTCTCCCTATGCTGACACCTACCCTTTTCTTCAACCTTATAATGGGCATCATTGGACACCTTCAGATTTTCGCTCAAGCCTATATCATGACAGGCGGGGGGCCGGTGGATTCCACGCTTTTCTATGTGTATTACCTTTTCAATAACGCCTTCGCATATTTCAAAATGGGCTATGCCTCGGCCCTGGCCTGGATACTCTTTCTAATAATCTTGGTCATCACCCTAATTCAATTCCATTTTGCCAACAGGTGGGTCTACTACGAAGGCGCGGAAAGGGGTTGATCCTTTTTGAATACTACTCCTGCCATTGGCACGGGATCTATACAGATTGACACCCGGTGGAGAATTAGAAAACGCAGAAGAGAAATGGTGGTGCAAATCGTCTCCCATACCGTGCTCATTATTGGAGCCGTGCTGTTTGTTTTTCCATTCCTATGGCTTGTGTCTACCTCATTGAAACCAGATACCCAGATATTTCTCTTCCCACCGACACTGATCCCGAGGCCTTTCAACTGGCGGAACTACTCCAGGATGTTTACATATTTGCCATTTACCCTGTTTTACTGGAATACCATATATATTACTGCTCTTACAGTCTTTGGAACCTTCATATCTTGTTCATTGGTGGCCTACTCCTTTGCGCGCCTCAGATGGCCCGGGAGGGATCTTTGTTTCATTATAATGCTGAGCACCATGATGCTGCCGCCTCAGGTTACCATGATACCGATCTATCTGGTCTTCAAGTATATGGGTTGGATAGACACATTCAAACCTCTTACTGTGCCCGCATTCTTCGGAAATGCATTCTCAATCTTCCTTTTGAGGCAGTTTTACATGACCATACCATGGGAATTGGATGATGCAGCAAAGATCGACGGGTGTAGTTTCTTCCAAATCTACTGGCGAATAATGCTTCCCCTTGTAAAGCCTGCTCTGGCGACGATAACCATATTTACATTTCAGGGACAGTGGAATAACTTTTTAGGGCCTCTCATCTATATCAATTCCACTGAAAAGATGCCTCTTGCGCTCGCCCTTCGACTCTTTCAGACTATGTACGGATCAGAGTGGGGACTCCTGATGGCGGCATCCACCGCTATGACATTGCCTTTGGTTATCACCTTTTTCTTCTGTCAGAAGTACTTCATTCAGGGCATAACTCTAACAGGACTCAAAGGGTAGGATCTGCAATACGAGACTTCCCGCTGGGGA
This sequence comes from Bacillota bacterium, assembly GCA_013178415.1. NCBI lineage: Bacteria > Bacillati > Bacillota > Bacillota bacterium. The sequence continues at coordinate 63,789 of JABLXA010000008.1, forward strand.
TATCTGACCCAGCGGGGAGCCTCCTTGTCACTGAATATGGGGTGACTATGACACTGAAGCAGGACCGGGGAGGGGACCTGGAGTCTAATCGCTACCAGGTCCTCTCCAGTTCCATCAAGAGCATTCCAGGAAGCGGCGGGTTGATCTTGCTGACGCCAATGCCCATTCGTGTGAGGATAGTGAGCACTATATCTCTTTGATCGCTTTCGTGTTTTATCTCGGCATCATTCGCGGCGAGGAAGGCATATGGAGCCATCGAATGACTGAAACAAGCCTATCACTGCTTTATGCTCAGACGTTCCCACTGCATGAGACGAAGTACCCCCTTCTTTTGTTCCCAATGGTAGGGTGAGCATTGTCTGCTTGCAGATTGAGAATATATGGGCTCATCATTGTCTATTTGAGAATTATTGCCTCAATTTCCTTTTTCCCTTGTATTATGGGAATGGTGATCATGATGGATTTTGAACGCAGGTTGAGGGGTCTACTTGAGGAACGGGGCATGTCTCAGCAGGAATTTGCGCGTCAGATCCATGTGGCAGAATCTACTTTGTCTCAATATCTGACAGGCAGACGCAAACCGGCTATAGAGATAATCACGCAAATCGCTGATTTTTTCGAGGTATCTATAGATTATCTTGTTGGCAGGACAAGCCTTAGGAATTATTCAATATGGAAGACGCAACAAAAATGGGGGAAGTCCCTGGCCAAGGCCATGGAGGAGGCCAGCCCTGAATACCGCGAAAAAGTTCCGGATTATTTTCCTGTCATTGAGGATGCATTGAATAACGAGATAGATCCTGATATACTCCAAATTCTTCTTAATGCTTATATCGATGCCAGAGAGCTTGATACAGCCCATTTCAGCGCGGCTAGTTCTGACAAATGCAAGGATGACGAGTATATCGGTGATGAATATGTAGACGACTAGTAATCCGTTTCATGACATCGTGTAGAGCATCCTATCGGCGATAGACCTGCCATAAAATCGAAGTCGGTCGGGCGCACAGGCGCCGAGACTTACATGAGCTTGCGAAACGCAATACAGGGTGCCTTGAGATTTCCATTACTCGGCGGCGCACAAAGAATGGGCATATATACGTAACAAGGGCCTTGAAAAGACCCTCTCTGGCAGAGTAGCATCAGTCATCATAAACGGGCATTGGGCTCCCGGGTCCCAGCCGCGTTCAATGCCTCCCTGTCCATGTATGTGAGAGTATACTCGATGACCTGCTTTAGCCACGGTAGAGGTGAGATTGGCCCTGGCGGACCAGCCACCGGAGAATAATCATAACCCATCAATAGCGGCCTTTCTCCTTGTCTCGTCGGTCATAAGTATTGCGTGGGCAACCTCTGGATCGAATCTCCTATTTACGATAAGGGGAACGAGAGTTGTGCCATTCGCTCGAGCGAACTCAATCACATCCTTCTCATGTTGACCCGCGATGCTACAATCTGAGTCCATGCCATATCAGCAGGGACTGATGTCTGTTATGACATCGGGGTGATCGAAGTAAGACTTTCTGCATATCTATCCAACTGGCTGTGCGCAATTCTAAATATCTCTCATATCTCATGGGCAAATAACTTCTTTGTAATCCATAATAGGAAGTTACTGGCAATATAGGAGCCATGCTCTTAATGTTATGATGACCTAGAGAACACTAGTGGCAGAACCGGATAGTTTAAACCATCAATACTATCCCGACCGGATAGTGCTAACTATTTAGGGTAACCCCTAGCTTGACTGGCGTATGATCTCATGGTAAGATTTAGTTAATTGATGTAACTGAGGATGCTTTTCCAGTTTCCAGGGTAGGCCCTCATGCCGCCTTTCGGGCATCACCATCGAAGGATGAAAGCGGCAATCGGATATTTTCAAAGTGGTGCGAAGGTAACGGAGACTTGGGTATTTCATTTTCCTAAATTCTGTTCAGGAGGGATGGAACCATACAAGCTCCTTACAGGGATGGCCCCAGGGGGAGCCTGGCCGCAAGGCGAATCCCCCTTATTTACGAAAGGAGGGAATAGGAAGGGCGCTTTCGTATACTGCCGCTAAAACGGCGTAGCTTCCGGCGCCATCTTTCTGTGAGCAACATACAGCTTGTCCAAAATGATTGGGAGAACCCACAGGTGCTTTCGCGTAATCGCGAACCTGCCCATGCGACGTCGATCCCATATGCGGATGCGGCGACCGCCTTGGCTGGCGAAAGGAGCGCTTCTCCATATTTCAAGCTTCTGAATGGTGAATGGCAGTTTTATTATGCGAATTCCCCTGATGCGGTTCCCGGAGGATTTCAAGAAGAGACATATGACGCAAGTTCATGGGTGAGTCTTCCGGTCCCTAGCAACTGGCAGATGCACGGTTACGGGCGGCCGAATTACACCAACGTGGCTTACCCTTATCCAGTGGATCCGCCTTATGTCCCGGACGAAAACCCAGTTGGCTTATACCGGCGAAGTTTCGCCATTCCTGCCGCCTGGAAAGATCGCCAGGTGTTTCTTGTCTTTGAGGGAGTAGACTCGGCTTTCTATGTTTGGGTGAACGGTCACATGGTGGGATACAGCCAGGGAAGCCATCTTCCATCAGAGTTCAACATCACGCCATATATTCGCCAGGGTGAGAACCTCCTGGTAGTCCAGGTCTACCAGTGGTCAGATGGGAGTTACCTGGAGGATCAGGATATGTGGCGACTTAGCGGCATTTTCCGGGACGTGTATCTTTTTTCGACCCCCGGTGTGCATGTGCGCGACATCAGAGTCCGCACGACCTTCGATACCCAGTATCGAGATGCGACTCTATGTTTAAATATGACGTTTAGGAATTATACACAGGCTGATGCCGCGGGTCATAAGGTTGAGGCCCGTCTCGTTGATGCCACAGGCCGGGTTGTTTTCACTAGATCCATGGAATTACCTCCCCTGGCTGCGGGAGCAGAGATCACACTAGAATCGGATGAGGCGGTCGCCCAACCTCGAAAGTGGTCGGCAGAGGATCCTGCACTTTATACTTTGCTTCTCATTCTGCAGGATAGAGACGGCAAGGTCCTGGAAGTGCAAAGATCCCGCGTTGGTTTCCGCCAGGTGGAGATCAAGAGTGGCAGGCTTCTTCTGAATGGCACGCCGATCACCATCAAGGGCGTAAACCGGCATGAATTCCATCCGGATCTCGGTCATGTGGTCCCTCTTGACTGGATGCATAAGGATATCGTTCTCATGAAACAGCACAACATCAATGCTGTAAGAACATCCCATTATACAGATGACCCCAGATGGTTGGATCTTTGTGATGAGTATGGTCTTTATGTGATCGACGAGGCGGATCTTGAGGCACATGGCTTTGCCAAGGTGGGCAATTTGAGCCAGCTTGCATGTGATCCTGCATGGAAAGATGCCTTTGTAGACCGCGCAGAGCGAATGGTGGAACGCGATAAGAATCACCCCTCAGTTATCATCTGGTCCCTAGGGAATGAGTCAGGCTATGGGCCAAATCATGACGCCATGGCTTCCTGGATCCGTGAGGCTGACCCAACCCGTCCGATTCATTATGAACAGGCCGGGGAGGCAGAGGTAGTTGATATCGTCAGTGTCATGTACCCTACAGTATCTTCGCTCACCATCCAGGGTGAGAGGACAGATGATCCTCGCCCATTCTTCATGTGTGAATATGCTCATGCCATGGGCAATGGACCGGGCAACTTGAAGGAATACTGGGAGACCATCTATAAATACCCGCGCCTTTTGGGTGGATGTGTATGGGAGTGGGCAGACCACGGCATTCGGCAGAGGACTCCGTCTGGGGAAGAATGGTTTGCCTATGGAGGAGATTTCGGGGATGAGCCCAATGACGGCAATTTCTGCATCGATGGCCTCGTCTTTCCCGATCGCGTTCCACACCCTGGCCTATTGGAATACAAAAAGGTGATAGAACCTGTTCAGGCGGAACCTGTGGATTTACAGTCAGGGACGATTAGGCTTCGAAATCGCTACGATTTTCTGACCCTTTCCCACCTGGAGTGTAGCTGGACGCTTTCGCAGGATGGGCGGATCTTGGAGGAGGGCAGGCTTCCCCTTCCGGAGGTCAAGCCGGGTGGCGAGAGTATAGTAAGGATTCCTTATGTGCTGCCGGCAGGGCAGTCGGGAAGCGAGTACTGGCTCAATATCAGCTTCACTCTAGCCCATGGGACACGATGGGCTCCGCGGGGCCATGAGGTGGCCTGGGCGCAGTTCCAGCTCCCGGTGGCAACTCCGCCGCGGCCGCGGGCGCAGGTGGCCGATATGCCGTCACTCTTCGTGCAGGAAACAGCAGATGAGATCATCCTGCGGGGAGAGGAATTCCGTATCCATTTTGATAAACACCGGGGTGATATGACCACTTGGGAATATCAAGGGTTATCACTTCTTGGTCGAGGCCCCAGGGTCAACATTTGGCGGGCGCCCACCGACAATGACGTGCATATGGCCCGGGAATGGCGCAAGGCGGGTCTCGACAAGCTCGTCCCTCGCGTGCATAACATTGAATTCCGGGCTCCTCAGCCTAAGGTAGCCCAGGTCCGGGTAGATATGGCGCTGGCTGCTTACAGCATAGCGCCCGGTTTCCAGGCGACTCTAATCTATACGGTCTATGGTTCGGGTGATGTTGTGATTGAATCACATATCGTCCCCCGGGAAGGTCTTCCACCATTGCCAAGGCTCGGTCTCCAGATGATATTGCCCGGGAAATATGATCGTTTTGCCTGGTATGGCAGGGGCCCTCACGATAGTTATATCGATCGTAAGGAAAGCGCTCGGGTCGGGGTTTACGCGGGCTCGGTGCAGGATCAATATGTGCCATACATCAAGCCACAGGAAAACGGGAATAAATCGGATGTTCGCTGGGCAGCTGTGACTGATATTCTGGGGATGGGCCTTTTGGTGGTAGGAATGCCGCTCATTAATGTGAGCGTTCATCATTACACTCCTGAGGATTTCACTAAAGCCAAGCATACCTATGAGCTTGCGCGACGAAATGAGACGATCCTCAACCTCGATTATCAGCAAGGAGGGCTCGGCAGCAATAGCTGCGGTCCCGGGCCGCTCCCCCAGTATCTCCTGGATGCTAAAGAGACTAGGTTTGCCGTGCGGCTTTGTCCTTGTACCGAGGCGGTCCAGGCAGCTGACCGGCTGAGCAGGTTGGAGTTGGAATCCATCAGCTGGGATAAGCCGTAGCCTGCGCCGGTGAGAACTCAATAGGGCGAATTGGATGGGGAAACGGGGCATGGATACTCCTCTCGGCGGACGCAGCGTAGCCGGGGATGGTAGCACATATAGGTATTAATGTCAATTCAAATTACCTCTATATGAGCCAAAATGTCACTTATATATGACACCATATGTAAATATGTTCAAAGTTCCGGAATGATGTGGATAAATAAGACGCGCCGGGCCATGAATCCCTTTTTCATGTTCCGGCGCCCAATTCAATGGATTACTGACCTTTGAGTCTTCCAGGTTAGTCTTTATATCAGCCTGACCGGCACACCATTTAGGTATGAAAATGTCAACGGTCTATTCTCCAATAATTAGATTATTAGTTCGATGAGCCCGGGCAAAGCGTGATCTTATCGATCTCATCGAGTTCTTCTTGGGTGAAGCTGGGGTTTGAGAGCGCAGCGACATTTTCCTCAATTTGCGAGACTCTTGATGCTCCCACGAGCACACTTGTGATCTGGGGAAGCCGCAGGGCCCACGCAAGAGCCATTTGCGCGAGGGTCTGGCCACGTCTCTTGGCGATCTCATTTAGTGCCCTTACCTTTGCGAGATTTTCCTCGGTAACGATCGCCTTCGCGCGTTTTTCTCCCCACACAGCCGCGGCCCTTGAATCGGCAGGTATGGTTCCGTTTAGATACTTATTGGTCAGAAGTCCCGCAGCAAGAGGGACAAATACTATAACCCCGGTACCTCTGCGTTCCGTGTGATCCAGGAGATCCCATTCGATCTTTCGATTGAGAAGGTTGTAGGCTGGCTGGTGAATGGTGATTCTGGTAAGGCCTTCCCGATCAACAACCTCACATGCATGTTCGAAATGGGCCCCGGAGAAGCTGCTTACGCCTATATACAGCGCCTTTCCCTGACGGACAATCAAATCTAGGGCCTCCATAGTCTCCTCGAGCGGAGTCACAGGGTCGGGCCTATGGGCATAGTATATGTCCACATAATCAAGGCCCAGCCTTTTTAGAGATTGGTCAAGGCTCGCGACCAGATATTTCTTTGAGAGCCATTCCCCATATGGACCTGGCCACATCCGCCAACCAGCCTTTGTGGAGATGATCAGCTCATCCCTGGGCATGGTCTTAAGGATCTTTCCGACTATGAGTTCCGCATTTCCTGGGGGAACGCCATAATTGTTGGCCAGGTCGAAGTGGGTGATGCCCAGGTCAAATGCCCTGTAAAGACATTCCCTCGCCACATCTTCTCCTTTATAACTTCCGAAAGTCTCATATGCCCCCAGCGAGATAGCCGGAAGCATGAGCCCGGATCGGCCACACCGTCGATATTGCATCGAATCATATCGGGCTGGTGAAAATTCCATCCTATGTCCACCTCTATTTACTATGCAAATCCATGAATCCTAATAACTCCCAGGCCAAACGCCGGAGGAATCGGAAAGAGCCGGCAGGCGCATTGCTGCGTCCGATGAGAGGATCATCCGTCCCCATCTCTGCCCCCGGCGAGACAGACCGCGTCCAATTGTCGCCAATCTAGAGTTTCTTGTAATATCCATGCACCGCCGCCACCCAGCGTCGAGCAAATTCCATTGATACTTCCGTATGGATATTCGTAGGAATGAATTTGCCCTGTGATCTCGCCTGGATCATTATTTGAACAAATTCGCCATCATCTGGTTGGGATAGGGGTACCGGGCGGATCCAAAGAGGCATTGGGACCTGCGTATTCAAATATATGTGGGCTTGCCCATAGGTTTTGGTCACATAATACAGGGCTCCCAGCACTTCTCGGGCGGGATATTCCACCTCATCAACAGTAGCCCACCATCCCTCTTCCATGTACTGGAGCCATTCCGCGCGGAATTGGCAGTTCCTGAGTTCCTCCGCTTCGAGATAGATAGCCTCCTGGCCCTCCGCATTCTCGTTAGTATGGGGCCGAAGATATCCCAGGCTTATTTCCTTGAAGCCAGCAAGTTGCTCTCTCACTTTTCGTGGGACCACATCCAGATAGAGCCCTACTGTATGGTCTTCGCTCAGTGCTTCTATAGGGGACTTGACCCCTGGTTCTATTTCATCTATCACTGAAAACTTGTGAGCCATGAGTGGCTCGAGCGCATTGCCCGCTTCCTGCAGTCTCATCTCTTTATTCAACTTATCTCATCCTTTCCCTTCTTGATCTTCGGTTATTTCGATTATATAGACATTGGTCCAAGAGAAAATCCATTGAGTTCTGGGCGCTCCTCGCATCGGCATTGGTCTGAGGCCGCGGCCTTTTATCCCTTGATCCCCGTGAGCGTGATACCCTGGATAAATGTCCGCTGCACCAGGAAGAAAAGCAAGATCACGGGCGCTACCACCACCGTAGACGCCGCCATGAGCATCTGCCATTCAGCGCCGAACTGTGTGCGAAACTCCTGGAGCCCCAGGGATATGGTATATTGCGCTGGCTCACTCAGATATATCAATGGCGCAAGGAAGTCCTGGTATGCTGCAAGGAATGTAAAAAGCGTCACAGTAGCCAGCGCCGGTTTGGCAAGCGGGAGTATGATTCTCGCGTATATGTCAAACTCGGTACATCCGTCAATCCACGCCGAATCTGATAGTTCCTGGGGTATAGATAGGAAGAATTGACGGAGCAAGAACACATAGAATGCATTCCCGAAAAACGCAGGCACTATCAGCGGCAGATTCGTCCCCACCCAGTCGAGCCGTTTGAATACTACAAATAAGGGGATCATTGTTACTTGATAGGGAAGCATCATGGTGCTGAGGTATGCATAGAATAGCAGGTCCCGGCCTTTCCATTTGATTCTCGAAAAACTGTAGGCCCCCAGCGAACATGAGAATAGAGTCCCGATTACCGTCAAGGCGCAGATGACAAGGGTATTCTTATAGTAGTGGAAGAATGGGATGTAATTAAGGGCCCCCGGATAGTTTGTCCACTGCGGAGGTTTGGGAATCCACTGCGGCGGCCAGACGAATACCTGGGTATCAGGTTTTAGTGATGTAGACACCATCCATAGGAATGGGAGTATGAAAGAGATTCCGCCCAGAATGCAGATTATATGCGCTAAGCTGGTAGATATGGCCCGAAGTCGCCGTTTTGAAACTAGGAATGAGGTTCGTTTTGATGTTGCCATTTCTCTCCTATGCCTCCCTGTTACATGCCTCTGTAATACACCCAGCTGGAGGTCCTGAACAGTAAAACTGTGCAAAGCAGAATGAGTATATAAAGAATCCAGGCTTGAGCGCTCGCATATCCCATCTTAAAAAACATGAAAGCGTTCTGATATAGATAGGTAGCATAGAACATCGTGGATTCAGCTGGGCCTCCCAGCTGTCCGGCGCCTGCATATGTCATAATATAGGCTTCAGTAAAATATTGGAAATAACCAATCAGCCCCATGATCAGGTTAAAGAATATTACCGGACTCACCATAGGTAGGGTTATGTGTACTGTCCTGGCCAGTGATTTTGCCCCATCAATTTCAGCTGCCTCATAGAGTTCTTTAGGAACGTCCTGAAGACCAGCGAGATAAATCAGGATGGCGTTCCCGCCTCTCCATAGCCCCATAAGTATCAGAGAAGGTTTGCTCCAGGCGGGGTCAGAAAGCCATCCAGGCCCGATGATTCCAAGTTTATATAGGATTGAATTCAAAAGCCCATACTGAGGATTCAATATCCAGAGCCAGAGCATGGCAGTTGCCACGGCGGGCGTGATCGACGGCAGATAAAACAGGGTCCGGTATACAGCAAGGAATTTGATCTTGGTATTGAGAAGCAAAGCGATGGCGAAATTTATGATCATTCCAAGTGGTAGAGCGATAAGCACCATATATAGGGTATTTTGAATAGACCGCGCGAATATCGCATCCTTGGTCAATAGAGTTGCATAATTACGCATCCCTATAAAAGCAGGATGCCGGATCGCGTCATAATTCGTTAGACTGTAATAGAGAGACATGGCCACTGGGTATATAACGAATAACGCCAACCCTATGATTATTGGGAAGGCGAACAGGACCCCATTGCGGAAATTGCGTTTCTCTGATGCGGTCAAATATGAGAGTCTCATTGGAGAAGCCACCCCGTCCATATCAAGTGTTAGGGGGCATCGCTGCCCCCACTCTATCGCTGCTGAACGAGAGGAGCGCCACCATATCTCTTCCATAGGGAGGAGGGATATTGTATTCCCTTCTCTGGAATGGTAGAGATCTCCGTCAAGATGGTGGAGATCTTCGCTCCTCCGCTCGATAAATAGCACAGAGTTTATTTCTTTGAAGCGTAGAATTGGTCAAGTTCCCCCTGGACAAGTTTCGTCAGGTCATCTAATGCCTGCTTAGCTGTTTTCTGTCCCTGACGCACATAATCTACAGCTTTTGCCATCTCTGCATAGTAAGTGTCTGCGACAGGAATCCTGATGGGACCATAGGCATTTTCTCCTGCCAACAGGTCGATTCCCATCTTGAACCGAGGATCTTTAGTGAATTTGTCCATGTATGCCACTTTCTTTCGTGGCGAGATGTTCTGAAGCGCATAGCAGAACCGTTCTGACGCCTCCGGGCCTGTTATATATTTGATAAATTCCCATGCCTCATCAGGATATTTCGAGCCTTTGGGTATCACAAACATACTTCCTTCGAAGATAGTGACGTTCTTGCGGCCTCCAGCTGGCGGTGGCGCCGGGAAGAAAGCGAAGTCCAGTTTCGGAGCGTAGCGCCTTGCTTCACTGATCTGCCATTCGCCTGCATCTACCATTACCTGCTTGCCGACAAAGAATGGGTTGTTAGGACTTTGCCTCGCGCCAAAGCCCGCCTGGAACGCCTGGAGCTTGCGGATATCATATCTCTTGGCGAAGCTTCCGAGCCATTCTAGTGCAGAAACGATATGAGGATCATTTGCCGTTACACGGTGCTTGGCCTCGTCATAGAAGTTCCCACCAAACACGAGTCCCCAGTGGTATAGCGAGGAAGGTAGATAACCGATGCGTTCTATGTAGCCTCGCTTGTCGATCTTTGTGGTCTTATCTATAGCCTTATTTAATTCATCCAGCGTACGTGGAGGTTCGTTAGGATCCAGACCCACTTCTCGGAATATCCCCTTGTTATATGCAATCATCGTAGAGTTAGTGGTCGCAGCCATACCATAGATGTGCCCCTCAAAATCAAAGGAACGCCACAGTCCGGGCATGAAGTCGTTGGGATCTATTTTATCCCGCTTGATATATTGATCGAGCGGTAGAAGGGCGTCTCTAGCTGCAAAGGGAGCTATCTGGCTGGTCCAAACGCAAGAAGCCACTTCGGGTGGGTCGCCACCAGCGACAGCGGTGAGGAATTTGTCGTATTGCCCCCACACATTGGTCATGCGTACTTCAATGTTCGGATGGGTGGCATTGAAATCGTCGATTATCTTTTGTAGTTCTTTCGCCTCAAATCCTGTCCAGCCGGTCCAATAGCGTACGATTCTTTTCTCTGCGGCCGATGTTCCAAGAGTCGCAACCAGCAGAAACGCGGCGATTATGAGGACGACCATACCACACCGATTAATACGTTTCATCATTGATCAATTCCCTCTCTTTCCAACACAATCTACAGTCGGTTGTGTAACTGGGGTAAGTGTGTCGCACAAAAAGAACTGATAGAGAACGACATTTTATCACGAATTCCGGCTTGATCTGGGACTTCCCTCATCTCCTTTCAGACGCTTTTTGATCTATAACCGGCGCACATGACTCGCGCAAGGCCAACCCGCATGTGAGTAGCTTGCTTTTTACCTGTTTTCCTTCTATTCGGTTGATGAGCATATTTACCGCAAGCTCCCCTTGCATTCCCTTGGGCTGGGACACTGCGCTAAGTTTGGGGCGCAGGTATTCCGCGTAGGGCATATCATCAAAGCCCATGATGCTGACATCCCTCGGACAGTTAAATCCCGCGTCCTGTACAGCCTGCATGGCCCCCCAGGCCACACTGTCACAGTAAAAGAGAGCTGCAAAGGGCAGTTCTACAAGCTGTTTTTTGAGTATGAATGTCATTGTGTCATAGCCTGATTCCCATCCATGACATGGCTGGAATACGTATTTTTCGTTGTACCCGATGCCGAGCTGCTCCAAGGCATCCCTGTAACCCATTAGTCTAAGTTCAGAGTCAACTGCGCCCTTGGGGCCAGCTAGGTGCACAATGCGGGTGAATCCGAGATCAGCGAAATAGCGGACAGCGGTCGCGGCAGCCTGTCTGGAATCAACCATCACGTAGGGAATTTCGTCGATCTCCAGGCGGTTTGTTACGAAAACTACAGGAATTCCGGACTTTTCTAATCGTATGTACGGTTCGGGGTCGGATCTCCAGCCTGGGACAGCGATGACTCCTGTGACGCGCAATTCCGCCATTTTCCCCAGGCATTCGCGTTCACGTTCAGGATCACCATTCGTTGTGTAGGTGACTATTCCATGGCCATATTCCCCCGCAGTATCCTCAATGGCCTGAATGATATCTCCAAAGAAAGATTGATTGAGTGATAACGCTACAATGCCTATCAATCTGGGGCTGGTCTTTTCCTGAGAACTCTGGAGAGGATCTAGGGTATAACCGAGGGTTTTCATGGCGCGCATTACCTTGGCCCGTGTTACGTCAGAGACAGGATAATTGCTATTATTGAGTACTCTCGAAACAGTGCTCCTGGATACACCGGCGAGTTCGGCTATGGCGCTTACTGTCACTTTGCTCGACACATTCAATTGCCCCTTTTTTCTTGCTTGAGGACTCTATAGTATGGACTTGATGGTATAATATGCTCTTTTTCTTTAAAAGCGTATAGAAAAGTTTTCTACACAGAAGTCTTAGATTATACAATACACTGACCGCATAATGCTTTTGTCGAGTTGATACTATCATGGATGTGTGATGATGTCAATATAGTAAGGAGCGGAATTAGAACAATCACTGAACTGAAGTGATTTAAAATGTGGTCGGTATTAGAATCATTGTAGGCACAGATGTATAGAAATTACGTTCTTACACGCAGTGATAATTGGAATCGAATTATTAAAGCCTCCGCGGAAGGGATTTCTGAGTCCATATGGTAATCTCATATGAAGGGTACACACGCCGATGCTACCGCAGCAATATCATCGGAAGGCAGGTAGCGGGCCATTCATTTTCGGAGAGAGGCTGGTGTATATAGACAATGCTTGAGGAATTTGCAAATAAGTACCGGATGGTCGACCTTTCTGTCTTATTGGTCCCTGGCCATGAGGAGAGGCGTCTTGAAATCAGGAAGGGATTGATTCCCCATGACAGGACTGTGATGCATGAAATAGACACTATGAGCCATATCGGGACTCATATCGAGGCGCCGCTTCATTTCTATGAAGACGGGAAAGATGTAACCGAGCTACCTCTTTGGGCATATATGGGGAATGCAGTGCTTCTAGATGTTAGATTTGACGGGCCTGGCGGCAAAATCGATCCCCCTCTTCTTGAACGCGAGGTAGGGCCGCTTCTGCGGCCAGGATATATTGTGATCATCAGAAACACAGGGAAGGGATTCAAGGATGGAGATGAGAAACCGTCGCTCACCATCGAAGCTGCAAGTTGGCTGGCTGATAGGAAAATCAAGATGCTGGGTTTTGATCCCGCTATCACCATCGGGACCACTGTGGACGAAATCCGGACCATCCATGATATTCTCATGAAACATGATATTACATTCCTGGAGGTGCTTGCTAATCTTCATGAACTGAAGAAGCGAGAGTTCTATCTATTGGCGCTTCCCTGGAATGTCAAGGGGCTCGACAGCTCTCCTGTTAGGGCCATTGCCCTTGAGCTCATTTAAGCTTTTCTTTAATGAGACCCCCTGTAGAGACTGGTTTTGAGGAGTTTTCTGCTTTCAGGAAGGCTCGTTAAGAGAAAGGGGGCCTCTGCTCCCCCTTTCATGAACTATGGCGGGCTAAACCAGAACGTAAGCCATTAGCTGAGTATGTGTGGTATGGGCGCGCTCATCTTCTATCCATAGGTATTCATCATAATTTATAGCTACAGCCTGCAAAAAGGAGGAATCCTTGTATTTGATGTCGAATCTTTTTTATCAAAATAAAGTCTATTGGATCCCTATCTATTTGAAATTAGCGCCCTGCCGTGCGGTGATCCTTTGTGGAGATCCTCGGAGTAATGGCTGATTTTGGCATATTATGGAATTAATAATCTGATTTCGGCATAGGAGGGAAAAAGGATTCTATGATGAAAAAATAAGTATGGGAGGCTTTAGAAACTCTTTTGTGACTGGCTTTTGGCCAATAAGGAGGAGGCCAAATCTATCCTTTGGCTAGGCACGATAAGAGATAACAAAATATCCGCACAAGGAGGGTGATATCTTGCTAGGGTATATTGCTAGACGTATTCTCTATGCTATTCCTACCATCATACTTGTATCAATAGTCTCCTTCATAATTATCCAGCTGCCTCCTGGCGACTACCTCACGTCATATATAGCTCAGCTGAGCCAGTCAGGCGTGACGGTAGACGAGGCTACGATAGCGTCCCTCACGAAGCGCTATGGCCTCGACCAACCCATATACGTCCAGTATTTCAAATGGGTATGGGGGATGCTGCATGGAGACTTTGGCCAGTCTTTTGAATGGAATAGGCCAGTGAGTTCCCTCATTTGGGAGAGACTTGCCCTCACCTTCGTCGTGTCTCTTTTCACCATGTTGTTCACCTGGGTTGTATCGTTCCCGGTGGGCGTCTATTCGGCGACTCACCAATATTCAATAGGCGACTACATTGTAACCTTCCTTGGATTCATCGGAATTGCCACCCCAAACTTCATGTTAGCCCTCGTCCTCATGTGGATAGCCTATGCTTATTTCGGCCAGAGTGTAGGCGGGCTTTTCTCTCCTGCGTTTGTGGAGGCGCCGTGGAGTATGGCGAAGTTCGTGGACATGCTGAGGCACTTATGGATACCGGTGATTGTCATCGGTTTGGGTGGCACAGCTGGGCTCATAAGGACTTTGAGGGCCAACCTGCTCGATGAGCTCAGCAGGCCTTACGTGGTCACGGCCAGAGCAAAAGGAGTGCCAGAGGGGAGGCTTCTTTACAAGTATCCTGTCAGAATCGCCCTGATACCCTTTATCAGCACTGTTGGCTGGTCGCTTCCCGGGCTCATATCAGGTGAAACCATAACTGCAGTGGTGCTCAGCTTGCCTACCACAGGACCTTTGCTTTTGAGAGCCCTTCAAAGCCAGGATATGTATCTGGCCGGCAGCTTCATCATGTTGCTCAGCATTCTGACGATCATAGGCACTCTCGTGTCTGATATATTGCTTGCCTGGCTGGATCCTAGAATAAGGTACGAGTAGGGGGATGGCTATGTCATCAGAGGATAAGCGGGAAAACAACAATAAACCGGTCGCGAACAATAATGGCGTAATTCCTGAGATAACGGAAGAGGAAGCCCCAGCTGGTGATGAAAGGATATACGTTGCTTCCCAATGGCAGCTCACATGGTGGAAGTTCAGGCGACATCGTTTAGCTATTGTAAGTGGGATTGTGCTCATCATAATATATCTCCTTGCGGCTTTTTGTGAATTCCTCTCTCCCTATGACCCAAACGTCTATGACGTCAAGTACACCTATGCCCCGCCTCAGAGGATCCGCTTCATCGATAAAGACGGCAGGTTCCATATGAGGCCCTTCGTCTACGGGTATAAGCGGGAAATCGATTTGGAGACCCTGAGACGAAAGTATGTTCCTGATCCTGATAAGGTATATCCCATATACTTCTTTGTCAAAGGGGCACCATATAAGTTTTGGGGGATTTGGGAGAGCGACCTTCATCTCTTTGGAGTCAAGGAAGGCACCATCTTCCTTTTGGGCGCTGATCGAATGGGGCGGGATATGTTCTCTCGGATTCTTTATGGGGCGAGGATCTCTACCACGATCGGGCTTGTGGGGGTGCTGATGAGCTTTGTGCTGGGGATCATAATCGGGGGATTCTCAGGCTACTATGGTGGAACCTTTGATGTTATAACCCAGCGTGTCATCGAGTTTCTCAGGAGTATACCAACTATTCCTCTATGGATGGCATTGAGCGCAGCGCTTCCTCCTCACTGGCCTCCACTTCGAGTGTATTTCGGTATCACCGTCATTCTTTCCCTTATTGGATGGACTCACCTTGCAAGAGTAGTGAGGAGCCGGTTCCTCTCACTGAGGGAGGAAGACTTCGTAATGGCGGCCAGGCTCGTCGGAGCCAGTGAATTCAGGATAATAACCAGGCATATGGTCCCGTCATTCATGAGCTACATCATAGCATCGATCACTCTTTCCATCCCGGGAATGATCCTGGGTGAGACAAGTCTAAGCTTCCTGGGGCTCGGACTCCGCCCGCCAACGATAAGTTGGGGCGTTCTCCTGCAGGAGGCCCAGAACGTGAGAACAGTCGCTTTGACCCCGTGGCTTCTGCTCCCAGGCCTGATGGTGGTAATCACGGTGCTGGCATTCAATTTCCTAGGCGATGGGCTCCGGGATGCGGCAGATCCTTATGCCAGGTAGTCCTCCATGCCGACTCGACCGGCGCCATCGGGGATCGAGACATGAAGATGGCAACCGGCTACTTTTAGAGAGGAAGACTGACTGCTATATGAGGTGGCGGTGGATATTATGGGTAATAATGATATTCTGCTAGAGGTGAACGGCCTCAAGACATATTTCTTCTATGATGAGGGCACGGTAAGAGCCCTGGATGGTGTTAGCTTTGAACTCGGGAAGAACAAGACCCTGGGAGTGGTTGGGGAGAGCGGGTGCGGCAAGAGTGTCACCGCCCAGTCTATCCTGAGGATCTTAGGGCCAAGAGGGAAGATCGTGGAGGGGAATATCATCCTGCACAGAGGCGAGGAAGAGGGCGGGGATTTGGACCTCACCACACTGGATCCAACAGGTCCTGAGATAAGGCGGATCCGGGGCAAGGAGATAGCTATGATCTTCCAGGAGCCGATGACCTCCCTTAGCCCTGTTTACACTATAGGGAATCAGATAATAGAGGCTATACTTCTCCACCAGGATGTGGATCAAAAGCAGGCACGCAAGCAGGCCATAGAGATGCTGGCTCGTGTTGGGATACCGAGGCCTGAGCAGAGGATAGATGAGTATCCCTATCAGTTGAGTGGTGGGATGAGGCAGAGGGCGATGATAGCCATGGCCTTGTCATGCCACCCCAAGCTTTTGATAGCTGATGAGCCCACAACGGCCCTGGATGTCACGATCCAGGCGCAGATACTGGATCTGATGCGGGACCTGCAGAGAGAGTTTGGGATGTCCATAATGATGATCACCCATAACCTCGGGGTTATAGCCGAGATGGCAGAAGATGTGGTGGTCATGTATCTTGGAAGGATAGTTGAGAGCACATCAGTTGATGATCTATTCCATAACCCGATGCATCCATACACAAAGGCTCTGTTGAAGTCAATCCCCAAGGTGGGGAGAAAGAGCAGGGAGAGGCTGGAGTCCATAAAGGGAGTAGTCCCTGATGCCTATAACATACCCCCGGGATGCTCGTTCCATCCGAGGTGCCCTCAGTTTAAGAGGGGAGTATGTGACAAAGAGATCCCGAAGCTGGTGGAGGTTGCCCCCGGGCACCGGGTAAGCTGCCTTTTATATGGCGAGGTGGAGAAAGATGCGTAAGAATATACTCCTGGAAGTGAAGGATCTGAAGAAGCATTTCCCCATACGTAAGGGGATATGGAGGCATGTGGTGGGGTATGTGAAGGCAGTAGATGATGTGAGCTTCAGGATCCCGGAAGGGGAGACACTGGGGCTCGTGGGAGAGAGCGGGTGTGGCAAGACCACCACAGGGAGATGCATCCTCCGGGCCATAGATCCAACCAGCGGGCAGATCCTGTTCAGGAAGAACGGGGAAATGGTGGATGTGGCGAGTCTGGACCATAAGGAACTCAGGAGCCTACGCAAGGATATGCAGCTCATATTCCAGGACCCATACTCCTCTCTAAATCCAAGGATGACTGTAAAGGATATCATTGGTGAACCTTTGCTGGTGAACAACGTGGCAAAGGGCAAGGAGCTGGAGGACAGGGTTGCGCAGCTCATGAGGCAGGTAGGGCTCAGGCCTGAGTATATGAGGAGATACCCGCATGCCTTCAGCGGAGGGCAGAGGCAGAGGATAGGTATAGCGAGGGCACTTGCGTTAAACCCGAGGCTTGTAGTCTGTGATGAGTCAGTGTCAGCCCTCGATGTATCTATCCAGGCTCAGATATTGAACCTTCTCCAGGACCTGCAGGCAGAGATGCACCTCACCTATCTCTTCATAGCCCATGACCTGAGCGTAGTGGAACACATAAGCGACAGGGTGGCAGTGATGTATGTGGGGAAGGTAGTAGAGGTGGCGGATACAGAAGAGCTCTTTGCGAACCCGAAGCATCCATATACTGAGGCTCTGCTTTCAGCGGTGCCGAAGCCAGATCCGAGGTTCAAGACAGAGAGGATCCTGTTGAGGGGAGAGGTAGCTGATCCAGCGAATCCTCCAAGCGGGTGCTATTTCCATCCCAGGTGCAACTATGCCCAAGAGATATGCAGCAAGGAGGCGCCAAAGCTGAGGAACATCTACGGCGAGGATGACAAAGAGCATATCGTGGCCTGTCATTTCGCAGAGAAACTTGAACTCAGGGGAATTGCGGTGGCGCAAGGAGCGTGAAGAGGATAGACGTGTCGGGGAGTGGTTGCTCCTCTCGGCGGACGCAGCGTAGTCGGGGACGGTGAGTATGTCATCCAAATCTGAAATCTTCCGGCCAATGGTTCAGATACCGAAGATCGAGGAATGCCAGCGGATCTTATGTGTCCAGCCGCATCCGGATGATACCGACATCGGCGCGGGCGCCACCATTGCAAAGCTGGTTCGCCTGGGAGCCGAGGTCATATATCTGACGGTGACGGACGATTCCGCCGGAACTCAGGACCCTGCCCTTGGGCTGGATAAGCTCGCCGCGATCAGAAGGCAGGAACAGGAAGCGGCCGCCCGCGAGCTGGGGGTCAAGGAAGTGCGGTGGCTTGGATATCCAGATGCCGGTGATTATTCATCTTATTCGGTTCGCCTCGACATTATCCGCGCCATACGAGAGCTTCGTCCCGACCTTCTGATGACAGTAGATCCGTATCTTCCATACGAATCTCATCCTGATCACCTGATTTGCGGACAAGCTGCTGCAGCTGCCGTGCTGCTCTACAATTTCGTCAATATCAAGAGCGACCCGGCTATCGACGTCTCATTCAGACCCTATCCAATTCGCGGCATAGCATACTATCATACGGCCTACCCCAACACATACGTTGAAGTGAGTCAGAGGGACTGGGATAGGAAGTTTGCGGCTATTGCCTGTCACAAGAGCCAGGTAGATGAGGCGACCATGGAGAGATTCAGCATATATTTTGATCTGAAGGCCAGAGAATATGGCGCCAAGGCTGGCTGTGAGAGGGCAGAAGCATTTAAGGTACTTGCTCCGATTATGCTACACTGTGTGGTTGATGCGATCCATATTTGAGCCTGGCGTTCAAGGACTGATGAACGCCAGGCCGACGTCCATGGGATCGGCGCTCGCGGAGTTGACGCCCGTAGAAGAGCGCTCCAAAATCCCTGCTAAAGGGGATACGATGGCGGCACTTGTTCTTGGCATTTTCACGGTTTCAGCAGAATCTTCCCCTTTACTTTCCCCGACATCAGATCCTCAAAGGCTTTGGAGATTTGCCCAAGGGGGACGATTCTATCTATTAACCTATCGCAACCGAGGCGTCCTTTCTGAAAATAATAGACCGCTAATTCCCATTCCTTACCCGGGAAGGGGGCCGAGTATGACATCCAGGAGCCGCGAATAGTGAGTTCTTTTCTGTTTATATTCTCAAATTCCCTGAGGGTGAACGAGATATTTCCTGAGGGCGTCCCGATGAACATTACCTTACCCTTGTTGGAGGCAATCTCGATGCTGAATTTCTCCGTGGATGCTACCCCCGCCGCCTCTACCACAAGCTCAAAGCCCCGGCCATTGGTCTCTTGCTTGACGATTTCTTGAAATCCCTCATCTCGCGTGTTCAGGCATACATCCGCTCCATATTCCTCCG
Organism: Bacillota bacterium; assembly: GCA_013178415.1. Classification (NCBI taxonomy): domain Bacteria; kingdom Bacillati; phylum Bacillota; species Bacillota bacterium. The sequence goes on from JABLXA010000008.1 coordinate 83,116, forward strand.
CCATTTTCAACCTGGTATCATCGATATCAAAGGCGAAAATGCGTTTAGCTCCCAAGATTCTCGCGCATTGGAGGACGAGCAACCCGATCGTTCCCATTCCCATGATCGCTACGTCTGAGCCACCACGGAAGTCAATGCCAAATAGGCCATGAAACGCTACAGTGGCAGGCTCAAAGAACGCGCCCTGTTCATATGATACTCCCTCGGGAAGTTTGACTGCATTGATACCTGGGAGTTTCACATATTCAGCCCAGCTCCCAAAAACCCTGGAGCCTATAAATGTATAGTGCTTGCATTGGGCGTAATTTCCCTGCACGCAGTCCACGCACCTGTGACAGGGAATGAGAGGAGCGCCGGCGACACGATCCCCCACTGATATACCCCTTACCTGTTTCCCCACCTCCGCAACCTCTCCCGAGAATTCATGACCCAGCACGATTGGGTAATAGTGGGCCGCATTCCCCAATACGCGCGGTACATCGGATCCGCAGATTCCGGTAGCTTTCACATTCACCAGGATCTCATCGTCATTGATTTGGGGCACCTCTATCTCTTCGTAGCGAATATCTCTTTGACCATGCAATACTGCAGCTTTCATCATCAATCCCCTTCAGCGTTCGACTTGCATACTTAATTCGTGGAGAAGGTCGAAACAATCTCGCAGCCTATTGTATAGTTCGATGTATAGTTCATAATACCTCTGGTAGATGCGGTGATTCGACTCATCAGGAATATGGGTCCGCTGGATATGCACTGTTCGATTCACAGCTTCCTCGAAATTCTTATAAACCCCCACACCTATCCCGGCTAACATGGCAGCCCCAAGGGTGGTGGCATGATCAGAAGAGGGTACGTGAGTAGGTCTTCCAGTGATATCGGCTTTGATCTGAGTCCATACCCGGCTGTTGGAAGCCCCTCCTACGCTAACGAGTTCGCTGGCATGAGCCTTTACCTCTTCCGCAGTGTCGAGGTTATGGAGGAGTGAATAGCCCACTCCCTCCATGATGGAGCGGATGATGTGAGCCTCTGTCTTATCGTAGGAAAGCCCAAAGAAGACCCCTCGGGCTTTGTTATTCCATATTGGGGATCGTTCTCCGGCCATGTAGGGGAGAAAGATGAGTCCATCGCTCCCTGGTCTGATTTGGCTCGCCTCCTCGCTCATGACCTCAAATGGGCTGATCCCGCGCTCTTTGGCCACCTGCCGGGCCCCGGCCCCCAGGTGTTCATCGAACCACTTGAGCGTTCCCGCGCCCCCCACCGTGCCTCCTTGGAGAAGCCATTGACCCGGGAGCACATGATAGCCTAGGATGAGTTTATGGTGGATCAGGGGCTGGTCAACCTGGATGCTCATGCCGCCAGCCTGGCCTCCCTGCTCTTGAGTCTGACCGGGTCTGATAACTCCTGCGCCCAAGGTGCAACAAGCCGCGTCGAGTCCCCCTGCCACTACCGGCGTTCCCTCACATAGGCCCGTTTCTCCTGCGGCCTGGCGGGTGACGCCTCCTACCACCTCGTGGCAATGATAAATTGGCGCGACCTTCTCCAGGGAAAGGTCCAATTCATCAGCCATCTCTTCATCCCAGGCACCTTTCGAGATATTGAAGAAATGAAACCCATATCCCTGTGAGTAGTCTTGAGAATACATCCCTGTAAGTTTGAAAACTATAAAGGCGTTGCTCTGCAGGAATTTATGAGCCCTGTTATATACCTCAGGCTCATTTTCCTTGAGCCACAGCATCTTGGGAACAATATATGCAGGGTCCACCGGGTTACCGTTTAGGTTGATAAGCCTGTCTTCCCCTGATTTGTCTTTCATCCACTGAGCTTGCTCGGTCGCCCTCCTGTCGAGCCAGATCATGACATTATGAAGAGGGGTTCCCCTCTCATCGACGGGGAGGCAGGACCAGCTCTGGCCCGCCACCCCAACAGCGGCGATCTCGTCAGGGCGGATTGCATGGTCCCGCATCATCGCTTGGATAGCATCACAGGCAGCATGCCACCATTCCCCGGCATCTTGCTCCACATAGCCAAAGTGGGGATAATATGTCTTGTAATTCATTGTAACTGTGCCAGCAATCTGACCCTCAAGGCCAAACGCGGCTACCTTGCAACCTGAGGTCCCAATATCTATCCCCAAGAGTAGTCTCCTGCTCATGACCTTCCCCTTCTTGTGTCCAGTCATCATTGACTCACATGCACTTTTCTACGATCTCCATAAGGTCCTTTTTGGAAGCTAATTTGGGATGCCCTTTTAGATCTGGCTGGAAGCTATTATATACCAGATCACAGAAATTTTCGATCTGTCCCCGCTTCAAGCCATAACCACCGAAGCCGGCATCGACTCCTATACGGTTGAAAAGGCCGGTAAGGATAGATGGGAGCCTAGAGGCCTTTTCCGCAAACTCGTCGCCATCGGTCTAGGGCGACCGAAAACTCATCACCAGCAGTTTGAAGTAGCCAAGGGCTCGCCACCCATTTTAGAGATCTGGCTAAAAGTTTTTACCCGCGCTTTGGGGCGGCGAGGAAATATCCACCCGCTCCGGAGACCTGGTCAAGATACCGCCAGGTACTCGAGGGCCCGCTCCCTTTGAGAAATCACGCATGCCTATATGATAGACTCATCTTCAGAATTAGGCATGGCACGAGATGTCTACAGAAAAATCTTTCTCGCTAAGCAGGAATTTATGAGTATGGGTTGAAGTATATAGATAACGTCCGGAACCGGTTTCGAATAAACCTTAATCCGAGTCCAAGTCTGAATCCAAATTTGATCCTGATCCTGATCCTGATCCTGATCCTGATCCTGACTCTGACTCTGACTCTGGTTCTGATGTTAATCTCGATTTTAATTCTGACGTGGTGTGATAGGGTCTGATCCGGTCCGGTGGTGGATCGATGAGGGTATGAATATAAACGATATCGCGAGGCTTGCCAACGTCTCAAAAGCTACAGTATCGCGCGCTTTAAATCATAGGAAAGATGTGAGTGAGGAGACCAGGGAGCGTATCCTCCGGATTGTCAACGAAGTGGGGTATAGCCGGAACTTCGTGGCGAGGGGGCTCGCGACCAAGAGGCTTCAAAGCATAGGGCTTGTGATTCCCAGGTCCGCGAGATTCATTTTCGGAAACCCTTATTTCAGTGAGCTTATTCAGGGAATAGGGGAGGTTGTTGATGTCCGGGGGTATCACCTGGTGCTGAGCACTTCTCCTGATAAGTCAGTCTATCTCCGACTTTTCAGCGAGAAGCGGGTAGATGGCTTAATACTCCTGGGCAGCGGGATCAGGGAGTCTGATTTTGAGAAGATAAACTCGATGCTTGGGCATGATTTCCCTGTGGTTTTGATAAATAGGAGAAGTCGGAAGTTCAGGTGTCCTGCTGTGACAGTAGATGATACTGATGGCGTCTTCCAGGCGATTGGGCATCTGTATGAACTTGGTCACAGGAGTATCGCCACCATCGCAGGTCCTCCGGAATCGATTCATGGTGGCGAGAGACTGGAGGCCTACCGTCGGGCGCTTGAAGATTATGGACTAGCAGTTGATGAACGCCTCGTGGTTCTGAGTGATGATACGGAGAACGGCGGATATAAGGCCGCAAAGGAACTCTCTTCTCGCGGGGTGGAGTTTACCGCCATTTTCGCGGCAAACGATCTAATGGCCCTTGGAGCCATGGGGTATTTTCAGGATTCAGGTATGAGGATCCCTGATGATGTGTCTATCGTAGGATTTGACGACATACACCTTGCCTCGCTTGTGAGGCCCTCCCTTACGACGATAAAGCAATCCATCAGGGAGGTGGGCGAGACAGCCGCCCGTCTTCTCCTGGATATTCTTGAAAGAAAAGATGGGACGTTGCGAGCGGGTGAGGTTAAGCTTCCTACAGAACTCAAGGTGAGACAGAGTTCTGGGCCTCCACGCAAAGTAGTAGCAGTAAAAGATATGCAGGGCGGCCTAGGCGTCTGGATGGAATGAGAGTGAGATTTGGCCGATGGTGAGAGTATCGCATAGCATCTTATACTAAAAATGGAACGTCGCTGCAAGTTACGGAACCGGTTACGGGGATCTATGCTCATTATCTATGGACATCATGGTAAGGGAGGGATTTTTGTGAGGCTTGGGCTATTGACAAATTGCTTCAGAGGGAGGAGCCTCCTTGAAATCGCGGACTGGGCGCACGCCAATGGCTTCTCCGCATTGGAGGTAGGCCCCCATATCCAATTGGATGCGGATGTTTTCCGTAAGGCGCAGGAGAAGATTGAAATATGCGCTTTAATCTATTGCAGGAATTTCTTTGATTCAGACCCGGCGGTAGCTGAAGGACATGTCAAAAACCTCAAGGCGCGGATAGAATTTGCCATTAAGCTCAATATACCGTTAATTGTGACTTCGACGGGCATAGTTGAGGGCGCGGGATATGAGGGAAGCATTGATAGGGTAGTCGGGTTCTTTGAGGAGATGGTTGAGCTGATAGGTGACAGCCCTCTCCGCATTGCATTCGAAAATTGCCCTGCGATGGGGAATATAGCCATATCCCCATATATGTGGTCGAAGCTTTTCGAGAAACTACCCCCTGAGAAGTTCGGTCTTGCATATGATCCTTCACATCTGGTATGGCAGCTCATAGATCCATACAGGCATATAGAGGAGGTTAAAGATAGGATTTTCCATGTGCATGCCAAGGATACACAGGTCCGGCGGAATATTCTTGAGAATGCCGGTATTCTCATGCATCGTCTATGGTGGAAACATAGGCTCCCCGGCCTTGGGGATATAGACTGGGATCGGATGATAGAGACGCTCAGAAGGGCTGGATATGATGGGATTGTAAGCGTAGAACACGAGGATCCTGAATGGGAAGGTAGTTATGAGAAGGTGGAAAGGGGGCTTTTGATGACTCATGAGCATCTGGCCAGACTTGTCTGAGTATTGGCCTCTGCATATTCATGATGAATGGACAAATTCCGATCCCCATAATTTGGTATATTGTCGTTTAGGAGAATTGAGAGATAAGAGGAGCATGGATTTTGAGATGCCCTCAGTTTCGCTACACGTGACAGGAGGTAGATCTCATTGAAGAGTTGCTGCAATCATAAAGTCAATAATATCGGGTCTTGTCCCCTGGCGAGGAAGTGGATGGGGATCGCTCCTCTATTTGATCCGGAGAAGGGCGTAACTGTGCTAGAGCCGCTTGGGACCGGGAGCGGTTACTGGGTTGGGGCTCCGGGCGTGATCTATGATGACGAGAAGAACAGGTTCTATCTGTATTACAGGTTGAGGATACCAAAACCAGGCCGGGGTATCGAATGCCGAGTCGCTGAAAGTGAAGATGGGCTGCACTTCACGGACATCTGGAGCGCAAAAAAAGAGCAATTCCCCACAAGTTCCATGGAAAGGGCAAGCCTAACCAAGTGTCTCGATGGCCTTTACAGATTATATGTGAGCTATGTAGATCCTATCGATAACAAGTGGCGGACTGACATGATGGAAGCGAAATCTCCTTCAGAGTTTGATATTTCGTCCCGGAAGAAAGTCTTCACCGCCTCTGATGTGGGGGCCGAAGGCGTCAAAGATCCATATGTGGTCATAATCGGAAGGTTATACTACATGTTCCTCAGTTATGCCCCGACGCCTACGGGGATAGACGAGAATCTGCGGCAGGAGATGCACGCAACGGCTGATGTTTACAACACAGGCCTTACAAGATCGCACTCCGCGCTTGCAATAAGCTCCGACGGTGTCAACTTCAAATGGCTGGGGGATGTCATGTCTCCGGGTTCCTCAGGATGGGATAGCTATGCAACGAGAATATGTTCCGTGGTCTACATCCCCCCTGTTTTCACGGTCTTTTACGATGGCAGCGCTGATGTCTCGGAAAACTATGAGGAGCGCACCGGCCTTGCGATTTCATGGGATCTCAGGCGCTTCGAGAAGATCACAGGCAATGGCCCAATCCTGGTGTCCCCCCACGCACGCGGCACTTTGAGATATATGGATGTGATCCAGTTCGAAGATGAGATCTTCTACTATTACGAATATGCAAGGGGGGATGGGTCGCACGAGCTGAGATTGAATAGGGTAAGCGTTTAGGTAGCCTGAATGTAGGTTCGAGATTGTGGGTCCATAGGAGTCAGGTCAAAATCTCAATACTCGAGGGGTGATACATTCGCATGCATTTGGGTTGTCAAACTATCGCATTCGGTCCGGAGAGGCTCCAAAATGACCTTGTAGGCGTGCTGGATAAGATAGCGGCTATAGGGTACGAGGGTATCGAGATAGGTGCGCGCTTTCTTGACCTGGATTCACCCGGGGCTTTCGCGAAACTGTTGCAAGAACGTAGTCTTGCCTTGGCTGGCCTGCATCACGGTGCCAATCTTTATGCCCCCCAAAACCTCCAAGATCTTGTGGCACACTTCGGGCGTATAGCAAGTTTTGGGAAGAGTATAGGGTGCAGGAATGTGATTGTAAGCGGGGCTAGCAAGGAAGGCGGTTTAGGCCCGGAGGAAATCGCCTCGCAGGCCCGGAGTCTAAATATCATAGGACGTGCTTGCGCAGAATCCGGCGCCATGGCTCTTTATCACAATCATGCCTGGGAATTCATGAATGACGGTGCAGTTATAAAAGAAATCTGTAGACTTACCGATCCGGAGTTTGTCGGGTTTGCGGTAGATCTCGGGTGGGCGAACTATGCGGGAAGCGACCCCAGCAAGGTCTTGCTGGATCATAGGGATCGCGTAAAGCATGTACATGTCAGAGACCAGAAAGGTAAGTATTTTGTTGAGCTGGGACATGGTGATATCGACAATGAACACATCGTGGAGACTCTAAGGGAAATAGGATTTGATGGCTGGGTTGTGGTAGAGATGGAACTCCACGCCCCCCATTATGGTGGACGGCTTGAACCCGCCGAGAGTGTGGCGATTGGTTTTGGTTATATGAGGGCGCTCTTTGCTGTAGCTGGTCCAGGAAGGGGAGTGGCTTAAATAATACTCATAGGATGCGCGGAACAGATTCTACCCGGGGATAATCTGGAGGCCAAATTTGAGGCCGCGAGCCGGCTTGGGTTCGACGCTATAGACCTTGTAGGGAAAGGTTTGAAAGCCAACGCAGAGATCGTAAAGCGTTTTGCCCGAGAAACGGGGTTGAAAGTAGGAGCCATCTACAGCCGGCTATCAGGTTGCCTCTTGGATCCTGACCCAAAGGTGCGAGAGCTTGCTATAACGGAGTTGAAAGATCGATTGGAAAGCGCCGCAGAGATAGGCGCGATTGGGGTGATATTTGTTCCCATCTTCGGCGCGGCCCGACTCCCCGACCTACGACCATTGTTTGCATCAGTGTCTGAATTGGAAGGAGAGCTTCTTGTTGGCCTCTTGAAGGAGATTGCTAAGGAAGCTGAATCGCTTAGAACCACCCTAATCCTTGAGCCGTTGAACAAACAAGAGACCCATTTTATCAATACCCTGCCACAGGCAGTGAGAATATGTGATCGAGTCGGGAGCGGTGCCCTCAAGATCGTTGCTGATGTTTATCATATGAATCTGGAGGGGGAGGATCTTGTAAGGGCGATAACGGAAGCAGCGCCATATATCGCCCATGTGCATCTTTCGAATTCGGACCGTACAATCCCTACGCCGGAGGATATAGATTTTGGTTCAATCCTGACAGCGCTCGATTCCATTCATTACAAGGGTTGTGCAGCTCTTGAGTGTAAAGCTCCAGAGAATAGCGAAGCATTAGGTCATTCGGCGAAGTTTCTAAAGGGGTTCCTCAAATAGACAAGATCTTAAGGCTCAAGATGGTATCTATGCAAGGAGGGATAGAACCATGAAGCGATGTTCCGCATCAGCAATCCGGATTTCCTTTACCTTTGTGTTCATCATGATTCTGGGCCTGGCCTGCCAATTCGCCATGGCAGCGCAATACGGAGAGGCTCCCATGCTTGTTCCTCTGGTTAAGGCCGGCAAGCTTCCCCCTGTCAACGAGAGATTGCCGGAGGAACCAGCGGTGGTTAAACCTGTAGAGGAGACTGGGCAGTACGGTGGTACTGCCAGAGTTGTTACGGTGCGTCCTCAAATCCTGGAGGATGGCGGGCTTATGATGAGCCAGGAACCCATATTGCGCATTGACTCTGACGGGAAGACCGTGGTACCCAATATAGCTAAGAAGTGGGAGTTCACCTCAGATGGAAAGACCTTGACCCTCTACCTGCGAAAGGGAATGAAATGGTCTGATGGGCAGCCCTTTACAGCTGATGACATCCTCTTCTGGTGGGAAGACGTAGTTCTTAACGATGAGCTCACTCCGGTGAAACCAAAGGCTTGGTCTCCGGGTGGTAAACTTATGAAAGTCGAAAAGCTCAATGAATATGCAATTCGGCTGCATTTTGCGGTGCCATATCCGATGGCGTTATTCCGGCTCGCTCATTCGGATGGATTTGAAGGGTCCTTCTTCCTCCCAAAACATTATCTCAAACAGTTTCATCCTAAGTATACTTCAAAGGGTGATCTTGAAAAGCTCGCAAAATCTCAAGGCTTTGACACATGGTCGAGGCTATTCCTGGCGAAAGCACAGATAAACGCTGGCAGCGGCCGTGCAGTTGATCCTGGAACTCCGACGCTGAAGGCCTACAGGATCGTTCATAAAGGTCTTGATACGGTCACCGCGGAGCGGAACCCCTATTATTGGAAGGTTGACCCAAAAGGGAACCAGCTTCCGTATATCGACAGGATATTTGTCATGGTAGTAAAAGACTTCGAAATGGTAAATATGAAGATAACTTCGGGTGAGGTAGATTTCGCTGGTTTCAACACCTTGCTGGAGAATTACCCTCTTTACAGACAAGTCGCAAAAAGGAACAACTACCGTGTGTTGATGTGGCAGGATGTCTTCGGCGGGGAACTCATCCTCATGCCCAACCAGACTCATAGCGATCCTGTGATGCGGAAGATCTTCCAGGATAGGCGTTTTAGGATAGCCCTGTCTTTGGGGATCAATCGTGAAGAGATGAATCAGCTGTTTTACCTGGAATTGGCGGAGCCGAGGCAGACTACTGTTATACCACAATCTAGTTACTATGAGCCTGAATTTGCAAAAGCGTATATTGAGTATAATCCCGAAAAGGCAAATCGGCTTCTGGATGAGATGGGGCTAAAGAGGGGAGCCGATGGTTATCGTCTAAGGCCGGACGGGAAGCGGCTTGAGATATTGATAGAGTATACCCGGGTTGACACTCCTCGTGGCCCATTATGCGAATTTGTCCAACAAGGGTGGGAAAAGCTTGGGCTAAAGGTCGCTGTAAAAGAGATTACAGGCGAACTGCAGGATGTACGCGCCCGTGGGAACCTGATGGATATGACGGTGTGGAACGCTGATAAAAACACGGATGTCCTATTTCCGATAACCCCAATGTGGTATGTGCCTATGAGCTGGGGGTGGGAAAATAGCTGGTGTCCGCTCTGGGCTCAATGGTATGTATCTGGTGGAAAAGCGGGGGAAGAGCCACCTCAGGAGATGAAGCGGCTCATTTCCCTATGGGAGAAGATGCAGAGCGTAATGGATGACCAAGAAAGGATCAAGCTCGGTAAGGAGATCTTACGCTCCCAGGCAGAGAACCTCTGGACCATAGGGACCGTGGGACTTGCTCCGCACCCCGTCATAGTACGAGATAATTTGAGGAATGTGCCTGAAAAAGGCTTGTGGGGTTGGGATACAATCTGGACATATATTTATCACCCGGAGCAGTTTTTCTTTAAGCAGAAGTAAGGTGATTTTGGGACCATATGATCTCTCTGAATAGTAGATAAATACATGTTAATCCTTCTTTGCGCTCTGTGATTGGGTCCCTAATATTCTCCACCGCAGAGCGCAAAGAAGCAGTATGGTCTCTTCTCTTTCATGGTGACCTTTTACTGGACAGAAAGGAGTCATAGAATATGAAATTGCGCATCGGAATCATCGGCACCGGACGCCGGGGCAAGGATCATATAAGACAGCTTGTCAAACGTGATGATGTGGTCGTCACCGCTGTATGTGATATAGTCCGTGAGGTGGCGGATGAGGCGGCCAGGATCGCGGGGGCTCCCCGGATTTATGTCGATTACAGGGAAATGCTTGATAAGGAAACGCTCGATGCAGTTATCGTTGCGACCCCGGCGCCTGTGCATGCCGGTCCGGCAGTCTTGGCTCTACAGAAAGGTCTCAACGTCATGTGTGAAAAGCCTCTTGCCTGGTCCTTGAGGGATGCGCTGCGTATCGTAGATGCGGCTCAGGGGTCAAGGGGCCTTTGTGAGGTGGGTTATCAGTATCGACATAATCCAGCTGTTGGCCTTGCGCTCGAACGACTAGGAGGCTCGGGAATAGCGCTTGTGCGCGGTTTCTATTATCACACCGTTCCGCTGGTCGAATCCATTAAAGATGTAAGAACTGGAGGGGGCCAGATCTTTGACCAGGTGACCCATCTTATCGATCTTTCTCGGGTCTTTGCAGGTGATGTGGTCAAGGTGTATTCCCGCTACACCCGCAACGCCCGGGGTCCCGAAGAATTCAACAATTGGGATGGATATGCTGTGACCTATGAATATAAATCCGGCGCTGTCGGGAATTTCTCCAGTACATATGCCTTGTTTCTGGGTCATGGCGAACCGCCCACTTTGGATATCATTGGTCGAGAGGTGCTGGTGAGGTTTGCTGGAAGCAAACTCATAGTGGTGACCCCGAAGGGGAGGGAGGAATTCGGTCCTGAGACTGAGGGCTTTACCGTCACCACAGATATAATTGGGGATTTCGTGACCGCGGTGGCCACCGGAGATCGAAGTTTGATCAAATCGCCCCCAGGAGATGCGATTAACAGTCTCGCGGCCACGATCGCGGCCAATATGTCGGCACAGACAGGACAGATAATCTGTACCGATGAGCTTATTGAACGCGCCCGCAGCGGCGAAGAGGTCCCAGCGCTCCTAGAGTAGGTCTCTGTGCCGCGGCAGTACCATTTCAGTCTGGGTCTGATATTTCCGGCCCATCCCACACTCAAAAGCGCGGAATAGGGCCGGACCTTTCGCTTATTCTATGAGCAGCGGAACAAGATGATCACAGAATTACTACAGTCTCATTGCGTTGGCGCCAGGTATATGACAAATACCACAAGAATATCTGCTATGGCCCAGCACCCGTGGGTCCGGGACTAGCGGCCCTGGATTCATTCGGTCGAAAGCAAGTCAGCCAAACCCAAGCTCGCCAGATCGTCGAGGAACCTGGAGGCGTCGTCTTCTTTGAATTCGCCAAATTCGGCTGCCACGCGCCGTATTATTTCTGATAGCGTCCTTCGAGAATCCATCAGATTGACGAATTCAAAGAGTTTTGACAAAAAGAGAGAATCCTCCCTATCCCTCCTTTTGTAGAAGTCGGTCCTTTCAGGACTGATCTGCCGCCAGAAACAGCTCATGTCAAGGGGAGCGCGAAAATGTCTCACAGGGATCACAGAGGCCGTCAATGTCACTGGGGGCTGTTGCCCCACCATGCGCATAGATACGTCTCCAGTACCGCCGGTATCTCTCTTGCCCATTGAGCATGATAGCCGTCCGATCTTTTCCTTCACATATTCGGCCTCGCGGCGAAGACTCTCGCAAGCCTGGTTCAAATCAGATTCCAAGTCAGAGGGGATTTCCGCGCTGGAAACTAGGTCCAAAATTGATCGTAAGGCTGCTTCCTCGCGTTCCACGAGAAAACCGATCCATCCGTTGTCATTTGCGCCGATATGTTCCGCTATCATCTGCGCGGCTGACCAGAGCCTTGCCCTTGCACCTGACTCTACGAGGGATAGCACAAACCTTGCCCGCTCTTTGTCAAAACTTGCTATATCGAGAACATATGAAGCCGCCACCAGGCCCACCAGTCTAAATTCCTCTGGGTCTGTTTTATCTATGCTGTCCATGTTGGAATGATAGAACCTATCCGGCCAGTGCCCGAGGAAAACCGTTGGAATCCCTACTGTCGGGTCGACAAGTATGTAGTGGTCTGATCCCCCGGCGTAGCCAGAGATGCGGTAACGTCGTATAGGTACGGGAGATGCGGGGTCAAACCCGATCTTTTTGTCAAAAAACCTGCGTGTATAGTATTCCGCTATATCATTTACAGCCGAAGGGCAACTCCACGGCGTCGAAGTTACTATGAAGCACGACCCAGTGGAGGCCTGGTCTTCCCCCACCATATCCAGGTTGATCCCTGCAACGACTGATTTGGGCCACTCGGGGTGAGCATCAATATACGAGACGGTGCCGTACATTTCCGGAACAAAGAGAAATCTTATAGATCTCCTGGGTCTCGAAAGGACCCTACTTCCCACAAGAGTGGAAATAGCTCTAGCGATTTCCATGCCGAGGCCACAGCCGCTGGCATTATCGTTTGTTCCTGGCCTTGGGTGACAAAGGTGCGCTACAACAAGAACTTCCTGATCTGAGAGATCGGATCCAGGTAAAACCCCCGTCACAACCTCCATATCCCCACGACCTAGTTTGACGGCGACCTCGGCCTTAACTCGGACCCTCTCCTTCGCAAGTATATGCCGCAGGCGATCGGCCTTTCTTGCAGATAAAGAAAATGCGAATTCTCGCGATCCCTCAATTTCCTAATCTCCTCTTAGACATCTCAGAGGCTATGATGCAGCATATCGCCCAAAATCCTCCTATGGCAAATCCGGCCAACACGTCGCTTGGATAATGGACGCCCAGGTAAATCCTGCTTACGCCGATCATCAAGATTAGAATGAGAGTGAGCAGGAGAATAAGCAGTCTAGCGCTGCCCCTTTTCATTATCGTGAATATCTCATAGGCCAGGACCCCGAGAACAGCCGTAGAGATCGTGGCATGGCCACTCGGGAAGCTGAACCCGGCAGCTTCAACCAGCCGGGGATATTCAGGCCTCGGACGTTCAAAGATTACTTTGAGAATGCTTTCAAGTATCCCGCCACCCGTGACAGCCATTAGAGGAGTGATGGCGGCTAAGATGCGATTTGATGAAGGCAATTGTCCTGTCCGGTGACCATAATGCCGGTATAAAGAATACGTGGCGACAACGGATAACCCCAGGAGAGCGATGGGCGATCCGATTATGGAAAGAAAGCGCATAATATTCATCGCGCCGGGTCCGAATATGCCCCTTACATACATCGTCAGAGTGTTGTCCATCATGCTGAGCTCATTTTCATAGAGATCCTCAGCGATCTCTGCAAAAATGAATAGAAAGGTCGCTCCAAGAGCGAGGCCCATGACCATGAAGATTGCAAGCTCCAGCTCAGGAGCGGTGAGCCTCCTGAGTCTATTTTCGATGAGAATTCTCGCCTTATGAAGTGATCTCTGCATTGAGAGTAAGACTTTAACATATCTAGCCAGAAGATATCCGATGATCAGGAGTCCGGCGATTCCGAAAGTCAGGGGCCCAGAATATCTGGCCAAGAACTGAGTCGCTGCCTGGCCCATGAACATTATAAGTAGAGCCTCCAGGAAGAATCGTATACCCCGGCCGATGATGGAAGCCCATAAGAACGTCATCTTGTCTATGCGGAAGACGCCGGCAGCAATGGTAAACACCTTATATGGTATTGGGGTGAGCGCTGCGATGAGAACCGCCCAACCGCCGTATTTGCCGAAAAGGGTCTCTGTCTGTCGGGTCCGTTCTTTTCCTGCGAATTTCTCCAGTAACGGTCGTCCCGCCCGGGCTCCGATCAGATATCCGAAAAAACCGCCCAGCGTGGAAGACACTGTACACAGGAAAGCATACCAGAGCGAAAGGCGGGTCGATGTAAGACACAAAGGAATTAAGATAATATCCGGGGGTATCGGAAAAAAAGACGCCTCAGCAAAGGCGACAACGGATAATCCCAATGCCCCGTATTGCTGAAAAAGCAGGGCTGAATGAGAAATGAGCTCACTGAGCGTCACAAAGTGTCACTTCCAGTTTTTAATATTCGCCTCGAAAACAGTCGATGGCCATTTTCATTCTTCGGTGGCGCCGGCCGGGCCGGTATGGCCGATTATTCCAAAATAGGCTTGCCTGCCGGAGGTATTTTCATTTTTGGTAGCGCGGTCCCGTCGGCATGGCCGCCCCTATCCCCTTACTTGCCCCTGGCCATAAATCTTATATTTTATAGTGGTAAGCTCGGGGAGGCCTAAAGGTCCCCGCGCGTGGAGCTTCTGAGTGCTTATTCCCATCTCTGCCCCGAACCCAAATTCGCCGCCATCGGTGAAACGGGTGGAGGCATTCACATACACGGCTGCCGCATCAACTTCATTCAAGAATTTCTGCGCAGCTTTTTCATCTTTTGTGACGATGGCTTCAGAGTGCTTTGTGCCATAGCGACGAATATGTTCTATAGCCTCATCCACATCCCGGACGATCTTGACCGCCAATATAAGATCCAGAAATTCCGTCTCCCAATCAGATTCTGCGGCATCCAATGCGCCTGGCAGGTATTGTTTCGCCTTGGGGCAGGCCCTGAGCTCAACGCCTAATTCATGCAGCTTTGCTCCGAGCCCCGGGAGGAGCCTTGGGGCTATAGCCTCATGCACCAGGAGTGTTTCCATAGCATTGCATACAGCCGGACGTTGACACTTGGCATTTATGACAATATTCTCGGCCATATCTATATCCGCTGATGTATCTACAAAGACATGGCAATTGCCGACCCCGGTTTCAATGACTGGTATGCGACTGTTTTCAATGACTGCGTTGATGAGTCCGGCGCCGCCCCTGGGTATCACCACATCTATCCGGTCGCGTCTCTTGAGAAGTTCAGAGACAGCGTCATGGCCGGGTGATTCTACCAATTGAATGGCTTCCTTGGGGACCTCGCTGCCTTTCAGCGCGGTAGTCAACACCTTGACGATTTCCCTGTTTGAGGAAAGCGTTGAGGAGCTTCCTCTGAGGATCACAGCGTTACCTGATTTAAGCGCAAGGCCGGCCGCGTCTGCCGTGACATTCGGCCTCGCTTCATAGATGATTGCAATAACTCCAAAGGGTACCCTCACCTTTTCTATGCGGAGCCCATTGGGCCTTGTCCAGGAGGAAACGACTTCCCCTACTGGATCAGGAAGGGCCGCCACATCCCGAAGTCCTTTCGACATATCTTCGATACGCTTCTGGGTGAGAAGGAGGCGGTCAAGGAAAGCCTTAGACGCTCCAGAAGCCCTGGCTTTTTCCATATCTTCGCCATTCGCTGCAAGGATGGCCGCGCTATTATCTATAAGGGCATCGGCCATACTGTTGAGGGCGCGGTTTTTCGCTTCTGTTGACGCGGTTGCAAGCGCCCAAGAGGCTTCTTGCGCCAACCGCGTCTTCTGTGAGATCTCATTCATCCATGGAGAATTCTCTTCTCCTTTAAGCTTGGTGTTTATAGCCATCTTTCTTCACCAGCCTCTTCCAACATTAGTAAAACATCAATGAGTGGCCCTGGCGGGCGGTTTCGCGATAAATAGCGTGCCGCATTGTTTTCCATCGAGTATTTCTAACACTACGGAATCGGCCGAACTATTGGCGATCACCACGTTCACGCCGCAGGATGTAGCTATGCGGGCTGCCTCGATCTTCGTCTTCATTCCCCCGACACCTAAGTCTGAGCCAGATCCCCCCGTAGTGCCCGGGATATTCTCTGAGATCTCCGTCACCATAGAAATAAGCTTGGCATTCTGATCGATTCGGGGGTCGGCGGTATAGAGCCCATTTACATCCGAAAGCAGGATAAGCATTTCCGCTCCAATCAGAGTCGCCACAAGGGCAGATAATGTGTCATTATCTCCGAATTTGATTTCCTCAACCGCGACCGTGTCATTTTCATTCACTATGGGTATTGCGCCGAAGTTCAGCAGTGAATCGAAAGTGTTCTTTATATTTATCCGGCGCTCATCTGACGAAATATCTTCCCGGGTCAGGAGCACCTGGCCGACCATGTAGCCATATTCACTGAAGAGCTTTTCATACATCTGCATCAGGAGCCCCTGCCCTATGGCCGCCAGTGCCTGTTTATCAGCGAGACAGGATGGCCGCTTACTGAGGCCGACCCTTCCCATCCCGGTGGCAATAGCCCCCGAAGTCACAAGAACGACCTGGATTCCTCGATTTCGTACATCCGCCAGCTGCCTGACAAGGTGATCCATTCGTGAGAAATTGATCTTGCCATTACCATATGTAAGTGAACTGCTGCCAACCTTCACCACGAGTCTCTTGACATTGCTTACGAATGCTGTGCGGTCCACCGTGTCATGTTGATGGGTATCTATTGCTTGCCTGCCGCTAGTCTCGTCCTGGTCTTGACCTTCATCATGGTCATGAGCAATATTAGAAGAAAGAGAATCAGAATGCTGTGATAGAATAGACGGGCAGATCGTGGATGTCCCCCTCTCCGCTGCTGGGCAGGCGATCGAGAGATCTACTGCGCCGCCCTAGCAAGTGTTTCTGGTGCAATTATACACTTGCCGACAAGGTAGGCGCAAGCGAATGCTCATAGCTGACATGTCCTTGTGGTTCTGACATCACGGAATATATTGACTCATGTCAGATTTATGTTATAATCTATATTAAATCAAGATTTCCTAGGCACGATGAAGTGTCTCATGAGTGCTGGGTGATGGCGCCCACACGACGGGCCTTTTCAGAAAGGCCCCAAGTGTGGGCGTTTTGTATTTCAAGGAGGGGGCAAAATGAGTTATAGTAAGGGTATCAATTCCAGTGCGGCGACCCTCACTAAGAATCGTGTACCTGGTAGTGTATGCCCTGCTACAGGGCTTTGCGTGACTTGTGTCGATGGGTGTACTGGGCTTTGTGAGGTAGGAAAGTCAGCCATCAGGGGCAGAGAGGTAATCTATCCTAAGCCTTTTGGCACCATGACAACGGGGTCTGAGAAAGATTATCCAGTAGATTTATCTCATTTTACCATTATGGGCACGGCTGCAGGGGCGTGGGGAATCGAGGCCGATAGCGACAAAGCCCTGTTTCCGGCAGTAAATGTGGAGACTCAGGTTGGCGGTTATGGCGAACCAGGTTTGAGCGCCAGGCCGATAAAGCTGAGGATTCCATTTTTCGTTGCTGCTCTCGGATCGACGCGTGTCGCGAAGGATAATTGGGATGGCCTCGCCATCGGCTCTGCTATATCCGGCACCATACTAACCATCGGGGAGAATGTGGCGGCGATGGATCCTGATGCAGAGATCAAGGGCGGTCGTGTGGTAAACGCTCCGGATCTCGCCCGTAGGGTCAAGCTTTTCAAGGACTGGCAGGATGGATATGGAACCATAGTGGTGCAGGCCAATGTGGAGGATACCCGACTCGGGGTCCAGGAATATGCCATTGAAAAACTTGGGGTTGAGGCTGTTGAGATCAAATGGGGGCAGGGCGCCAAAGATATAGGTGGCGAGGTCAAGCTGCCCACCCTCGAGCGTGCTTTGCAATTGAAGTCGCGGGGATATGTGGTATTGCCGGACCCAGAGGATGAGGAAGTCCAAGCTGCTTTCAAGAGGCAGGCCTTTAAGGAATTTGAACGTCACTCACGGATTGGAATGGTTGATCATGAATCTTTCATATCTAGGGTCAACGAGCTCCGCAGGGCTGGCGCCAAATATGTTTTCCTCAAGACCGGCGCCTATAGACCCGTAGATCTGGCGAGGGCACTTGCTTTCGCTTCAGAGGCGCGAATCGATCTTGTCACTGTTGACGGAGCCGGCGGCGGCACCGGGATGAGCCCTTGGAGAATGATGAATGAGTGGGGCATCCCGACGGTTTATCTTGAAAGCCTTGTATACCAGTATTTAAGCTACCTTGATTCCCGTGGCGCATTCGTGCCTGATGTGGCAATCGCCGGCGGATTTGTGCTGGAAGATCAAGTGTTCAAGGGGATAGCCCTTGGTGCTCCTTACATCAAGGCTGTCGCCATGGCGCGAGCTCCTCTGACAGCTGTAATGGTCGGTAAGACTATCGGAGGCCTTGCTGCTAAGGGCAAATTGCCAGGAGACCTCAAGGATTACGGGGAAACCGTTGAGGATATCTTCATGAGTGCCTTTGAACTCAGGAAGAAATATGGCAAAGATTTTGCGCGGATTCCTGAGGCTGCCATCGGGTTATATAGCTACTTTGATAGAGTTGCCTATGGTTTGAAACAATTCATGTGCGGCGCGAGGAAGTTTGCGATAAACTATATCTCGCGTGATGACATAGCGGCGCTCACAGAAGAAGCGGCGTCCCTGACAGGAATTCCATATGTTACGGAGCTGGACCGGGAGGATGCGTACGCGATCTTGGATCAAGCGCCTACCGCAACGAGCGCGGCGGTGGCAGGTTCATAGAATCTTGATGGTTCAAGCGCAGGTCGACATGGGTAGCCATTTGAAACTCGACCTCCTCCTATATAAAAGCAAAGATCCGTCCCTTCGCGGGCGGATCTTGTATTCTTGGGCCAGGAGACATATCATAAAAATGCGAAGGAGGGGTCTGATATGATGGTACATACCGCCGAAGACGTAATTGCAATGGCAAAAGAGCTGGATGTCAAGTTTGTTAGACTTCAGTTTACTGATATTTTGGGCATTCTCAAGAACGTCGCTATAACGGTTGAACGCCTCGAGAACGCTCTGAGGGACGGAGTCACATTTGATGGCTCTTCCATCGAGGGCTTTGTCCGCGTGGAAGAATCAGATATGCTGCTAAAGCCGGATCCTACCACGTTTACCGTATTCCCATGGCGCCCTCGTGAAGGCGCGGTGGCGCGGCTAATTTGCGATATATGTTATCCAGATGGAACAGCATTTGAAGGTTGTCCGAGGCAGACCCTGAGACGCGTGCTAAGTGAGGCCGCTGCAATGGGGTATCAAGTCAATATCGGGGTTGAGGGTGAATTCTTCCTGTTCCATACAGATGAAAATGGCCGGCCAACCACTGTAACTCATGACAGGGGAGGCTATTTTGACCTCAGCCCAGTTGATTTGGGTGAGAATGCCAGGCGGGACATGGTCCTGGTGATGGATGAAATGGGGATGGATGTTGCAGCTTCACATCATGAGGCATCCCCCGGACAGCATGAAATCGCCTTCGGACATACCGAGGCCTTGCGGGCATCAGACAATATTGTCACCATGAGATTCGTGGTACGTTCGATAGCGCAGCGGCATGGGCTATATGCAAGTTTTATGGCCAAGCCTCTTTTTGGCACAAACGGATCAGGCCTACATTTGAGCCACTCGCTGTTTTCAAATGGCCGAAATGTCTTTTTCGATCCTATTAAGCCGTATCAGCTAAGTGAGACGGCTCTTTACTTCATTGGCGGTTTATTGGAGCATAGCAGAGCTATTACAGCCATCACAAATCCGACGGTGAATTCATATAAAAGACTCGTCCCGGGCTTTGAAGCCCCTACACACACAGCATGGGCTTTTCGCAATAGGAGTCCTCTGATCCGCATCCCGGTTCAACGTGGCGACGCCACCAGGATCGAGCTCAGGGGCCCGGACCCTACATGCAACCCATATTTGGCTCTTGCGTGTTCCATTAAGGCTGGGCTGGATGGCATATCGAGGAAGATTATGCCCCCTGAACCGGTCAACGAGAATATATTCGACAGTGATCCCCAGGAGCTGGAGAAAAGGGGCATTAAGCGTCTTCCCACTTCACTTGGGGCGGCGCTGGAGGCTTTGTCTCAAGATGAACTCCTAAAGGCCACGCTCGGGCGTCACATCTATGAGAAGTTCATCCAGGCCAAGCAGCTCGAGTGGGAAGCATTCTCGCGCTTTGTTCACAAGTGGGAGCTAGACGAGTACCTGGCGAAATTCTAATTCTAGGGCTGGATCGAACATAGTTGAACTCCATCGAAGTGGGGGCCACCATGCCTAAAAGGAATGTTTTCATCGCTGACGCTGACAGTCAAGCGAGGCGAAGATTGAAGAGATTGCTTATCGACGCTGGATATGCTGTCTCTGGTGAAGCCCAAGATGGTCACGGGGCTTTGAGGGCTATTCGCGCCGCAACGCCCGATGTGGCCATGGTAGATGTCGACCTGCCCGGTCTAGGCGGCCTGGAGGTTGCCAGGATTCTAGAGGAGGACCGTTTATGCCCGGCGGTTATAATTGCATCTCAGATGACATGGGAGATGGTTGAAAAGGCCAGAGAATCAATGGTCCTTGCCTGCATAATGAAACCCATCGCTATGCAGGATCTAGTTCCTACCATAGAGTTCGCCATTGCCAACTACGAGAGAACCAT
The DNA here is from genome assembly GCA_013178415.1 of Bacillota bacterium. Lineage (NCBI taxonomy): Bacteria > Bacillati > Bacillota > Bacillota bacterium. The sequence continues at coordinate 103,344 of JABLXA010000008.1, forward strand.
ATCCCTGCAAGACAAGATCCGGCAGCTCGAAGAACGCCTCGATACGCGTAAGGTGGTGGAGCGCGCCAAAGGCTATCTCATGAGGAGCCTTGGGATCTCTGAAGCCGAGGCCTACCGGCTTATTCAGAAGAGAAGCATGGACAAAGGGGTATCCATGCGCAAGATCGCTGAGGCTATCTTACTTATGGAGGATCTAAAAGGGGGATGATGATTCTCCTTTTATGGCAAGCGGTCTGATAGGTATGCTCGTCGTACGATGAATGCATACTATAGGTGATCAAATTGGTCGAAGGCGAGGAGGTATGCGCGAGATGCCTGATCATGAACGCGAGCCGCATGAGCCTCGGGAAGAGGCCTTTTACGATAATGATGTAAATATTGGCGATAAGGGCAAGGTAAGGGCGATCTTGCCAGTCGAGCCCCAAAACTATACTGGGGAAACAGTAGACGTGCTGGTTGAGGTGGTAACTGGCGATAAAAAGAAGGGAATAGGCAGGGTAGCAAGCCCTCCGGGCGATGGGAGTTGGGTCGAGGAGGGGGAACTCGTTTATTATACCACACTCAATGATGGTCCCGTGCCTTATATTATCCACTCTACAAGGCCGAAATGACGGGGGAGGGAACCAAAGCGATAAATGATACATCCCATGGAGGTTATTTTCAGGACCATTGCGGCATTTGCGGGAATTCTCGTCGCGACGAGAATCATAGGGGAGGTGGTCTCGCCACTATCTCATATTGATCTTGCGGCAAGGATAACTCTGGGTTCCATGGCAGCGGATATGGCCTACAATTTGAGGCTTAGTGCCCTCGATACCATGCTTGCCATCTTTGTTTTCAGTCTTTTGTCTTTGTTGACTTCATGGGCGGCTCTTTTTGCCAGGCCACTCCGGAAATTGTTGGTTGGCATTCTTATAACATTAAGCTGCCGACTCAATATGAAGGGCTTCATTCTATACTGGTGCTAGAAGGTCAGGTTATCAAATCAAATCTTGAGCGCAACAATCTTTCCGTAGAGTGGCTCACCCAACAGTTTCAAAATCGCGGAACCACGGCTGACCGGGTGGTCTTGGCCGCCCTTGACACAAAGGGAAGTCTCTATGTAGACAAATACAAGGATAATCAATAAACCTTGAGTAACCGCTAAATGACCTTCTGCAGGAGACCACACTCATCCCCTTGGCTTCAAAGGCGCTATCAACATCCTATGTTTGAGGTATTTTGTGGCGATTCGCGGCGTTTTACGTTACTTGACAAAACTCGCTCCACCAGGTAGTATATAGGATGGTATCCGGGCCATTAGCTCAGTCGGTAGAGCACCGGACTTTTAATCCGGGTGTCCGGGGTTCGATTCCCCGATGGCTCACCATTCATTCGCTCCCATCGTCTAGAGGCCTAGGACACCGCCCTTTCAAGGCGGCGACGCGGATTCGAATTCCGCTGGGAGCGCCACTCCTTATTTCTATGTTACCTTCATGCGCTCGCTTTTGAAGATCGTAGAAATATCTCAACCCAGTTCCCCCATGCGATTTTCGCCGGTGCCATCAATCATCTATGGGCATATAGTCACGATTCCGGCTATTTTTGGGGCCGGGCGGACGGCAATCTCGCGTCATGATGTGGCGACGCTGTTGCAATTTGGAAAAATACATGGTATGATTTGGATATGGGAGAGATCAACTTTTGATTGCTGCCGGGGAGAACGAGATATAGGGGGCAGAGTTTACTATGGCGCTACCTCATATCCATGAGCCATATCAAAGATCCGGAATAAAGGAGGAAAATGATATGGCGCCCTTATCAGGCTTGAAGGAACAGGCTGCATCTCATGAAACTTCAGACGAAGGAGAGGGGGAGAGGCAAGGGGTGGATTGGCAAGAGAAGTATCTCGACAAGCTTGACCGCGATATGTCCGAAATGAGAGATTCGCTTCGTCATATGGCGGAGCATGTCGAACAGGTGGTAGATAGCCTAAGGGGTGAGATAGCCAGTCTCCGGTCTGAGGTCAAGAGCGAGATCAACGCTTTTCGGTCCGACGTCAACAACGAGATCAACGCTTTTCGGTCTGAGGTAAAAACTGAGATCAGCGCTCTGAAGTCCGAGCTTAAGGGCGAGGTTGGAGACCTGCATAGGGAAGTCCGCGGAATTAATAAATGGGTAATCGGGCTTGTCATAAGCGCAATCGCAGGTATCACCGTCATCACGGTGAGTGCCGTCGCTTTAGTTGCAGCGGCCATGAAGGGATAAGCTCGGTTTGCGTGGAATATAGTATAAAGACCCATAGGGGATGCGCCATGGCTCACTAACGGCATAGCGACATCCATTGGTCCTGTGGGTGGAATTTCCGCGGAGGAGGAAGAGGAATGGCCGGAGCTAACAAGATCTATCGACTTGGCGTCATCGGCTTCGCTCACATGCATGTCAATAGTCTCATTGACTCTTTTGCAGAACTGCCTGATGTTCAATGGATAGCATGCGCAGATACGGTGCCGGAAGTGCCCTCTATTTCCACAGAACCTGCGACTCGCAAGGCGAACCTCAGGCGGGCCTTGGAGGTAACTGGTATTCCAAAGGCCTACGATGATTACAGAGAAATGCTTGACAAGGAAGAATTCGATATTCTCATCTTTTGTCCCGAAAATGCCCGGCATGGTGAGGTAGCTGAGGCCATCGCGGCCAAAGGAGCCCATATGCTCACCGAAAAACCCATGGCCGCAAGTCTCTCTGAAGCGCTTCGTATGGCGCGTGCCGCCAGGGCTGCGGGCGTCACTTTGATGGTCAACTGGCCTACTACCTGGTCTCCTGCTATTAGAAAGGCCAAGGATTTGATAGATGCGGGTGAAATCGGCGATATATGGGAAGTCAAATGGCGTAATGGCGCTTCGATGGGACCTCTTGCGTATGGTCAGAAGATCTCCCCTGCCGAAAAGGGGGCAGAATGGTGGCACCAGGCGAAGCCCGGCGGTGGAGCTCTTCTAGATTATTGTTGCTATGGAGCATGCCTTTCCAGGTGGTATCTTGGCAAGCCGGCGGTTGCGGCTTACGGACTCAAGGCTAATCTTCTCAGCCACTACGGGGACGCTGAGGACAATGCCGTGATTGCCGTTCGATTCCCTAGTGCAGTCGCCATTTTGGAGGGAACATGGACCACCTTCCACACGGGGATCCCCACTGGCCCGATCATATATGGATCCAACGGGACCATAGTAGTAGATCATTCGAGAGTCTTGGTATATAAGGAACGTGGCTCTAGTTCGCCAACGAATGTCTTTGAGAATCTCGCGCTGCCGGAAGGACGCGACAATCCCGCGAAGGAATTGATTCACCACCTAGAGACAGGAGAACCTCTTCACCCGACATTGGACCTTCCCGTGAATCTGGACGCTATGGCTATTCTTGACGCGGGGATTCGATCCGCTGTCAGCGGCAAGCTGGAATTAGCAAATGACATCAATTGGTGCATAGGGTAACGATGCAATGGGATGGGGCAGGTGTGAGCTCCCCTTGAGGAAAGCCTCAGAAGGGCTGAGAAATACCCCTAAAAAATCCCATAATACGCCGAATACTTTTAGTAAAATGGATGATTCCCGGGATGATGGGCCTGGGAATCACTTCTATCTCATGGGGGGAGAGAAATGTCGAAAAGGTGGACCTATCGTTTAAGGTTGGGGCTCCTCGCCATCCTTCTTTTAGCCCTCGCAGGCGTCTCTTCTGCACAGGAACCTTCAACTGCTGATGGCGCATATGACGAGGTTTTCGCGTCGAACATCGTGGCTGCATATCCTGAGCTCAATCTTTCTATTGAGGCCATTCTTGAGCTCCGGGCAGGAGGCATGGGATGGGGAGAGATCGCAATCGCTGCAAGCCTTGCATATTCCTCTGGCAAGACTCTGGATGAAGTAGTGGCAATGGCCGAGTCGGGTCAGGGCTGGGGCGAGATAGCAAAGAACCTGGATATCGAACCCGCGAAATTGGGTCACGCCGCAAGTCAGGTGATTGGGAAAGCAAGGCATGGGCAAATTATTGATGGAGGCGAGTTGGAAGAAGCTACTGCTTCTGAGCTCATCGCCGCCAATTTCGATCTTGAAGATTCAGAGCTTGTGGCGCTTTTGCAATCTGGCGCGAAAAAGCAGGATATCCTTGTGGCTCTCTCTGTTGCAGTGGCCGCGGAGGACCCAAACGCCTTCAATAGGGCCCTTGAATTACGCCAGGAAAATCGCAACTGGCAGGACGTCTTTGCGCTCCTTGGCATAGATCCTAAGGGCGTGAGGGAAATGAAAACCATCATGCAGAGGAGCGAACTCAGAGAGCGGCTGCGGGACGCGGCGAAGGAAGTGAAGCAACAAGGCAAACAGGATGATAAGATGACAAATGGCGCAGGTGGTTCATCCGATGACGGTACGAAGAGCGGCGGAGATGGTTCATCCAGCGGCAAAAAGAATAACGGCAAAGGAAATAGTAACATGGACGGCAATACCAGCGGCGGTCAAGGTAATAGCGGTAATGGGGGTGGCCCGCAGGGTAACAAGGGAAATGGGGGCCGAGGCAAGAAGTCATAGGCCGATTCGACATAAATGCATAACCTCAGCTAGCGGCATGGGACTGCAGGACATGAGGTCCCGCGCCGCTTTTTTCTTTGACCTTTGCTTCGCTATGGCTGATAGATGGTAAACTTCACTTCCCTGTAAAAAATTATTAACCTATCCGTAATTCCGCTGTAATACCGCTATTCAATACTGATGGTCGAGGGGCGCGATCAAATCCGCCTGAGGTGGTCGGCTAAATGAGCAAGAAAGTCCTAATCGTGGATGATGAAGCTTCTATAGTTGAGCTTATAGATTTCGCTCTGCGTAAGGAAGGATTTGAGACCCTGGCCGCCTATGATGGCAGGTCGGCGATAAATAAGGCTTTGTCCGAAAAGCCCGATCTGATACTACTTGATTTGATGCTGCCGGAAATCAGCGGATATGATGTATTTAGGAGCATCAGAAAAGAGATGGTTGTCCCGATTGTCATGGTGACAGCTAAAGTAGAGATCGTTGATAGAGTTGTGGGACTTGAGCTTGGCGCTGACGATTATATTACGAAACCATTCAGTCCCCGCGAGCTTGTCGCCAGGGTCAAGGCGGTCCTGAGGCGATGTAGTGGTAGCAATCCGGATCCGAAAGGAAATGAGATTTGTATTGGTGACCTCAGATTGGATTTGAGACGTCGCACTGTCTGGCGGAAGGATCATCCGTTAGATTTCACCCGCAAAGAATATGAACTACTATTGATGTTCATGTCCAATCCCGGCATTGTGCTTACGCGTGAGGTGCTGTTGGAAAAAGTGTGGGGTTATGATTATGTTGGCGATACAAGGACAGTGGATGTGCATGTTGCCAGGTTGAGGCAGAGAATCGGAGATGATCCGGTCGAGCCTAAATATATAGTCACAGTGCGGGGCATTGGATATAAAATGAAAGAACCCGACATGGCAGGGACTGCATAACAGTCTGAAGCTGCATCAGTCGAAGCTGCATATATTTCTTCCTCATCCTCCTACTCAGGTTGGGGAAACCATCCCCCGAGTGGTTTCCCCAACAGCCTCCCTATGATTTCAGCTGAATATCGGTCTATGGACGATGCTCTCTATGGTTCGCGTAAAATCTAATGGGGCGGGAAACCGGGCCGCTCTTGCATATTAGGCAATCCCATGGTACAGTACTAGGCGAAAGGCAAACGCATCTTTTCCGCCAACGCTCTGGCATGTAAGTCCATGATAAGTTGCCGCGAGAATACACTTTGGCCCAACCTTAATCCGATTATGAGTATAGGTGTCCATCATCGAGAGGCCTGACCTTTTTGGAGGGAAGTGGGAGCATGGATAGGGCAATAATGGCTGCATGCATTCAACTCTCGGCCGGCCCGTATTCCTCGCCCTTAGAATTTATGGAACACCTAGATGAGCTTTTCCGGCAGGCGTGCCATCAGGGCGCTGAGCTTATAGCTTTGCCCTCCTATAGAGGCCTTGCGGTGGAGCAATGGTTGGATATTCTTCGAGACCTGGCAGGAAAGCATAAGGTATTCATCGCCGGGGCAAGTGTCACCGTTCCCACTCCGCATGGTCCCCTGAATACAGCGTATCTCCTTTCGCCCGATGGCGCCCTCATCGGCTGGCAAGGCCAGACCCATCGAAATGTAGCGGAGCGGGCATTGGGCTATGCAAGGGATAATGATCTGAGGGTATTTACCACCCCGCTTGGGCGGATAGGTTTCGTTGTCGGCTCAGATGCATGGTATCCTGAGGTCTCGAGGATTCTCGCCCTTAAGGGGGCCGAGATTTTGGTGGCGCCCATGGCGGTAGAGAAGCCATACTTGGAATGGGACCAAGTTCGTGGGATGTGGCAGGAAGTGCAGCAGAATCAAGTTTTCGCGTTGGAGAGCTGTCTTGTAGGAAGGATAGGCTCTATCGAATTTGAGGGGCGATCCACGATTTATGCCACGTGTGAGATGACTCTGGATGAAAGTGGAATTTTGAGCCGGGTTTCCGATACATTTTCCGAATCTATCTTAGTGGCTGAGCTGTCTCCCGAGGCCCTTAAGAAAACGATACAGAAATTCAATATCTTCGACCAGATGAATCTAGACCTCTATAAACGCTATTTCCCCGGGATCTACCATCGCTCGGCCTGGCCAGATCCGCAGGCTTTCGTCCAGGACAGGTCTGACTCTAGGTCAACAGGAGGGGATGGGGCGAAATGGGGATGAAAGACTGGTGCAAAGAAAAGCTCTTCAATTCCTTCCTTATGATCAAGTCTCGCCCTTCCCTGGTATCAAGAATCATCGGAGAAAAACGCATAACAAGGAGCGACAATTGCGATAGGTTGCCTTCGCCTCGCATCAGAGTCGCGGCCGTTCAGATGAAGCTTCACCTGGTAAAAGGGGCAAGAGAATACGTTGAGAAATTGTATGAGCTGACTAGACGTTCCGTTGAAGAAGGCGCGCAGCTGGTGGTCTTCCCGGAGTATTCAGGAACCCACCTCTTATCTCTTATTCCTGGTATCGAGAAAATGGCCAGCGGCACCATAGAAGAAGCCATAAGTCAGATGGTTGGAGAGGAAGTCAGAGTTTCTGAGGTGTTCAGGTCCATTTCGCCTGCGGTGAAACGAATCTATGAGACCGCTTTTTCTACGTTAGCCAGAAGATTTGGGGTGTATATCATCACAGGAAGCGCTATCCTCGAAGATGACGATAAGCGAATGTATAATATGCTCTATTTCTACGGGCCTGATGGAAGATTGATTTCCAGGCAGAAAAAGGTCCATTTGGTGCAGCTGGAATCCAAATGGGGGTTTGCAACCGGAAATGATATTCAGGTTGTGGACACTCCACTGGGCCGGCTGGCATTTCCCATCTGTATGGATGCCACATATTTCGAGACGTTTCGTATAGCCCTCCTGAAAGGGGCAGATCTCGTGATCATCCCATCGGCAAATAGCGAAGAGTATTATTTCTGGCGCACCATGCGCGGGATCTGGCCAAGGGTGCAAGAAAGCCAGGTCTATGGGGTCGGGGCCAATATGGTTGGTCATTTCATGGGAATCACCTTCACGGGAAGGAGCTGTCTGCTCGCTCCATTAGAACTCACTCCCAACCAGGATGGTTTTATCGCCAGAGCAAAGACATTCGATTCAGAGGAAATCGTGGTCGGGGAGTTTGACTATGAGAGGCTTCATGCATTTAGACGAAAGAATCCTCTGGAATTCAATGAGGATCTCTATGCGAAGTATCTACCCTCATTGTATGAGGAGGCGCAGGCAAGGAGGAATGCCGGGGAGATCTGACAAGCCGGCAGAGAGCCTTGTACCTGCGCCAGGAATTAGATCTCTGATTAATTAATCATGCTTGCCAGCCATTTGCCAGTAGCCTTGAGGATGGGTAGCTTCATTTCGAGATTTTGGCGGCGTGCCAGGACCATGTCCACCAGGTCGAAATCGCATGTTCGGACTATCTTTTCCATGCTGGCAGAGCAAGATGGCGCCCCGCCGCCTCTGCCGCCCGCGACACAGATTCCGATGGCAGGTTTATTGGCGATTCTATCCTTGCCAGTCTCGTGACTGCAAATTCGGCGCAAGCGATCAAGGAAGGCGCGCATGCTTTCGCTCAGATCACCAAAATATACCGGTGTGGCAAAGACGACCGCGTCAGCCTGCCTGATCCTGTCAACCAAGTGGGAAAAATCATCCTCGACCTTGCATTTGCCATCTGTCCGGCAGGTGCCCCAGCCATTATCCTCACACTGATGGCACCTTTCAATATTCATTTGTGGCAAAAACGCCTTTTCGGCCTGGCCTCCTTCACTAGCTATGCCCTCGAGAAATGCTTCCGCCGCTCTTGCTGTCTGCCCGTTGGGGTTACGACTTCCAAGTATCATCAGGACTTTCATCATGCTTCACCTTCCATCTGGGTTTTCTTGCATATTTCAATATGAGACAATTGCGGATTATATCTGGCAAAACAATAACGGACTATGCCCGGCAAATCAGATATTTTGCCATGGTATGATGAAATCCTGCTTTGGGACGGCCATCCTCCTGGAGAGCATGGGAGGGACTGGCGTCGGGAGAAGAGGATTTTGACCTCCTGGGCCGTATTTCATATAAGAGGTGAATGAAAAGGAGGGGGAAGGCGCATTCCTCTTTTCGGGAGGTGAACTGCGCCGGTCGCTTGTGAGTAGCTCAATAAAGTATTCAATTGGCGTGGATTTTGGGACGGAATCGGGCCGGGCGGTGCTCGTGGATGTTGCTACTGGCAAAGAGATAGCGACGGCTGTCTACAAATATTCAAATGGCGTGATCGATGAGGTCTTGCCAGATGGGAATACCAAGCTGCCACCAGATTTCGCCCTTCAGGATCCGGCGGATTACCTCAGGACATTTGAATTTACGATTCCGGCGGTTCTCAAAGAGTCAGGAGTGGACCCCCATGATGTGATAGGGATTGGGATTGATTTCACGGCCTGCACAATTCTCCCCACCTATGCAGATGGAACTCCATTATGCTTTGATGAAAGATTCAGGAGCAATCCTCATGCATGGGTGAAGCTTTGGAAACACCATGCAGCCCAGCCTGAGGCCAATAAGCTGAATGCCATAGCCCGCGAGCGGGGTGAGGGATTTCTTCCTCGCTATGGCGGCAAGATATCATCTGAATGGTTCTTCCCGAAGGTATGGCAAGTGCTAGATGAGGCGCCGGAGATCTATCAGGCCGCGGATCGTTTCATCGAAGGGGCGGACTGGGTGGTCTGGCAGCTCACTGGGGTTGAGACTCGCAATTCCTGCACCGCGGGGTATAAGGCAATATGGAGTAAAAGAGAGGGATTTCCAAGTAACGAGTTCTTCAAGGCTCTGGACCCGAGGCTTGAGCATGTTGTGGATGAAAAGATGTCGCGCGTCATCACGCCGCTGGGAACAAGAGCCGGAGGAATAACCCCAGAGATGGCCCGGAAGATTGGTCTCATCCCTGGGACAGCTGTCGCTGTGGGGAATGTTGACGCGCATGTTGCAGTTCCGGCGACAACAGTTGTTGAGCCCAACAAGATGGTTATGGTCATGGGAACCTCCATTTGCCACATGGTAGTCAGCGATGAACTCAGGCTCGTGGAAGGCATGTGCGGAGTGGTCGAAGATGGTATTCTGCCTGGTTTCTATGGGTATGAAGCTGGCCAGTCGGCGGTTGGAGATATTTTCGCCTGGTTTGTGGAAAATTGTGTCCCGGGACGATATGAACAAGAAGCCTGCGAGCGCGGCATGAATATACACGAATTGCTCGAGGGGAAAGCGAAAGCCCTTCAGCCGGGCGAAAGTGGAGTTCTTGCCCTTGATTGGTGGAATGGAAACAGGTCCATACTTGTTGATGCGGATCTCACAGGACTCCTTATTGGGTGCACGCTCGCCACGAAGCCTGAAGAGATATATCGGGCTCTCATCGAAGCAACTGCGTTTGGCACATATACGATAATCCTCGCTTTTGAAGAGAAGGGCATTCCGATAAAGGAGCTATATGCATGCGGGGGATTGCCGGAGAGGAATAAGCTCCTCATGCATATTTATGCAGATGTCACGGGCAGGGAAATCAGGGTATCAGCCTCATCTCAGACTCCAGCTCTCGGTTCAGCCATGTTCGGAGCTGTGGCGGCAGGCAAGGCGGCGGGGGGCTATGATAATATTGTGGATGCCGCAAAACACATGGCACACCTGAAGGATGAAGTTTTCAGGCCCGATATGGAAAATCATAGAATATACCAGAAGCTTTTCCGCGAATATCGCAAGCTACATGATTATCTCGGCCGCGGGGCGAACGATGTGATGAAGGTTTTGAAGGCGATAAAGGCTGAAGTTAGGGGGTAAGGCCTGTCCGGGGGGAAAGATCAACCTGAGAGGGTGAGGTTCATCTAACAGATACGATCTGCCTGAGAGATTGAGGCCCGCCCGAGAGGGAGGGCCCATCGGAGGCGCAATATCCGCCTGAGGAGGCAGGTCCGCTTGTGATCACCGGGGGCGAAGCATGAAAAATAGCATGAGACATATAGAGGAATTGTTGGGCAGGTCATTTAATTGCGAATGCGGCAGGAAACATCATGTGCCCATTCAACAGGTTGTTATAGCGGATGACGCGATGGAGCGCATGAGCGAGTTTGTCACTGCACGCATGGGTGAATTTATCGCCGCGCGCATGGGTGGGTTTGTCGGGCGGCCCAAATTCCCGGCTGGAGATTCGGGTTTAAAGGCACTTCTCGTCGCGGACCGGAATACCTATGCAGTGGCCGGAGAAGCCGCGAGGGAAGCTCTCGAGCGCGCTGGTTGCGATGTCGATGTTTTGATCCTGGGGAAAACTGACGGTAGTGTAGGGAGCGATCAGAGTGTAAGGGGCAACCAGGGAGCAGGGTGCAGCGGAAATGTCGGGGGAAATCCCGATGGCGAGGGCGATCAGCGCGCAGGGTGTAATGACGATGCTGGAGATAATCAAAATACCGCGGGCGATCATAACGTGCTCGAGGCGGATGAAGAAGCCATAAGAAAAGTCCTTGCACGGCTTTCGGATATGCCAGCGCTGGCCTATGATTCACGGGCGAGAATAGACTTCAACGATGCGGCCAAGGTCGGATCATCCAGAGCGCGTTATGGCTTTGCCATTGCCGTAGGTTCCGGGACCATCAATGATATCACGAAGTATGCCAGTTTCAAGGCAAGCGTGCCATATATCGGCGTTCCCACAGCTCCATCAATGGATGGCTATACATCTTCGGTGGCAGCGCTCTTGCTTGGCGGTTTCAAGAAAACGCTGCCAGCGGCTCCTCCCCTGGCCGTGTTCGCTGACCTATCTGTACTGGCACGGGCCCCTTCTGATATGATAGCCGCCGGATATGGCGATCTTCTTGGAAAGCTTACCGCAGGAAGCGATTGGGTGCTTTCAAAGCTCGTAAATAGTGAATATTACTGTGAATTCGCCGCCAACATCGCAAGATCCATCGCATTTGAATGTCTCGAGAAGAGTGCGGAGATCAAGGCGCGCACAAAGGCTGCCATCAAGAGTCTGACAGAAGGGCTGGTCTGGTCTGGGATAGCCATGTTGATGGTAGGCAATTCACGTCCCGCTTCAGGCGCGGAGCATCATATTTCACACTATTGGGAAATGAAATCTCTTCGTGAAGGACGGCCGCAGCCTTTTCATGGCGTCAAGGTGGGCGTTGCCGCAGTCCTTGTCGCGAAACTATATCGTGAAGTGTTAAAGCTCGATCCTGGCTCATTCGATCTCTCCAAGCTGAAGGAAAGGCACCCCTCGCGAGAAGAACGGGAGGTCAGAATACGGCGGTTTTACGGCCCCCTGGCTGAGGATGCCATCGCTGAGACCGCTGGCAAATACCTTTCCTGGGAGGAACGGGAGGCGAAGCTACGAGAGGTTTTTGGCCGCTGGGATGAGATCGTTGCTATGCTGCGGAAGATCGCGCCTGATCCAAAGAGGGTGAGGCATGCCCTGGCGGAGGCTGGTGCGCCTTGCACGCCGGATGCCATAGGTTTCAGCCGCGGCTGGGTTTGGGAGGCTTTGACGAATGCCAAGGATCTCAGGATGAGATTTACAGTCCTTGATTTTGCGGATTTGCTCGGGTGTCTTGATCAGATTGTCGAGCATCTGACTATGTAGATGGCCGGGCTTGATGGGATGGCTGTGCGTGACGCGCTTGATCGGCAACCGCACTGACATGGCGGCGCTATCTTTCAACTCTGGGTCTGGCTATTTCTATCCAATCTATAGGGAATAGCTCGACTTGGAGGCGGATAGCAGGTTGGAGGCGGATAGCAGGATGCTGGAAAGATTGAGGGAAGAGGTCTGGAAGATGAATCTGGAGTTGCCCAAGAACGGCCTTGTCACCATGACGAGCGGGAATGTAAGTGGTCGTGATTTCGGGACGGGTTATGTTGTGATCAAACCCAGTGGAATAAGGTATGAGGACTTGAGGCCTGAGGATATGGTTGTGGTGAACCTCGATGGGGAGATAGTAGAGGGCCATCTCAAACCTTCCGTTGATACCTCGACACATCTTTATGTATATAAGCACATGCCTGAGGTCGGGGGAATCGTCCATACTCATTCCCCCTACGCCACTGCCTTTGCTGCTCTTGGGCGGCCGATCCCGGTCTATCTTACCGCTATGGCCGACGAATTTGGTGGCCCAATTCCAATTGGTCGTTACGCGAAAATCGGCGGAGAGGAAATAGGGCAGGTCATCGTTGAATCAATTGGCAAGAGCCCGGCCATTCTCATGAAGAATCATGGCGTTTTCACCATCGGCCCTACACCATCGGCCGCATTGAAAGCAGCGGTAATGGCAGAGGATGTAGCCCGCACCGTTCATCTAGCCCTTCAGCTTGGGCAGCCCGATGAGATACCGGCCGAAGAGGTGGAGCGGGCGCACAGGCAATATGTTGAAAAGTATGGGCAGGCGACCGCTCGTTCCGTCAACCATTAAGCAATCATCACGCGTCTATGCTGATCCCTGATAGACATCACTTGCCAGCTAAGGTGATGAAATACTTACCCCCGGCGGCAGGGGGCCGTCTATCTGGCCTTACTCGTGCTCTGCCGTGATGAAAAGCGGGAGGTAGAATTCACGATAAAGACTGGGCGCGAGTTCTGGGGGATACTAGCTATCTACGCAGATTGAGCCTTCACTATATGGAAAGACATATCGAAATGGGGACCTTCGGAAAACCGATAATCTATAAACAGCTTGAGGATTAATGTTCTTATGGTAATTCTACTTAGAGTAGGGTGGATCCGGCCATCCAGTTCCATTAGCAGATGCCAGTTGTGCAAAATACGTTCTGCTGGCAGGGCTGCGATCTCCAAACCTCGGGCCTGAGCGTCTTCCAAAAGGTGCCTGATAGCCCGCTCAACGAAAACAGCAGAAGAGGCTACCCTCACCCAAACAAGTAGAAAGGGAGATGGCTGATGCCAGTAAGATAAAATAGGGCACCGAGAGCGACTTACAGAGGAGACTAACATAACTCTCGGTGCCTTCCTTTATCATCTTATGATGCTCCTGAAGTTCATCCTGTAGACATTCGTGCTAGTGGCTCTAGGAAGAAAACTGTGGTAAATAATCAGCTTCCAGCTCAAGAAGCTCGTCTAGTATCTTCTTCGCCGCATCTGCACTGGTGATAAGGGGGTCTAAAAGCAGGGCCTGAAGAGCTATATTGCGATCACCGGTTATAGCCGCCTCGACAACAAGCTCCTGTACCATCAGTTGCTTATTGCAGAGAGCTGCTATCCCGTAGGGTAGCTCTCCAATATGAATACCATGTACGCCAGATGCATTGACTACTGCAGGCACTTCCACAATAGATCCATTGGGGAGATTGGCTATATGACCATCATTGGGGATGTTCACCGCCAGCTCATACTGGCACGTATTCTTGAGTATCCCGCAGATTATGGGAATTGCTCGCTCTCCGGAGACTTGTTTTAGGAGCGGATCAACACTCTCTTTGCCACTATTAATACGATCAAGACGCTGCCACATTTCATCCTTGCCTTTTTCGTAGGCATCATAGTCATATCCCTTGGTTCCAATGATCTCTCCTGCGAAGGCTACATACTCTCCTGCATGTCCATCGCCTGTAGCAGGGAAGAGGCCAAATGTGTCATAAAGGAAACGGGAAAGAGGTTCAAATGTTGGGTCGTAAATGGAGAGCTTCTCTCGAAATTTTGGATAGAGATCTTCATTAGAATCTTTCTTGCGCATGTCAGTAATCCAGGTGAAATGGTTGATTCCTGCGGCAGTAAGCTGCAATTCTTCCTTGGGAATTCCCATAATCTGAGAGACGATCCTATAGCCCGCTCCTATCTGATGGCAAAGGCCTACGGCCTTGACTTTTGTATGTTTCGAAACAGCCAGACAGATGCGACTCATTGGATTAGTAAAGTTAAGGAGTAGTGCATCAGGACAGATCTCCTGGATATCATGGCAGATATTAAGGATTATGGGGATGTTTCTCATAGAATGGAATAGCGCCCCTGGTCCTCCGTTCTCCCCCAGGACATGTTTCACTCCATACTTGAGAGGTATCTGGAACTCATTCTTCCAGAGTTCAATACGGTTTACGGCCACAGAAACTATCACAAACTCTGCGCCCTTCAGAGCTTCTCGCCTATCTGTTGTGGACTCGATCACCAGTTCAGCTCCAGACTCCTTGACCATCCTGCGAGCAGTGTTGGTTATGGTCTCCAGATACTCCGCATTGACGTCTACCAGGGTCACTGTGCTGCCCTTAAGATCTTCACCAGCATGGATAATGTCGCATAGAGTCCCAAGCCCGAAAACAGCACTTCCCGCTCCAATAAGAACAATCTTCGTACGAGGCATTTGTTACTCTCCTCTCCCTATGATGGTTTTTGGGAACATTCATATCTCCATATCATCTCTACCAGCTCTAAGCGCCACTGCCAGGGCCCCAAATACACCTGCAATGGTACCAAGCTTTGAAGGTACTACCTTCGGGACATAAGGCACATGTGCCTCAATAATGGCCACAATTTTCTCCAAAAAGGAGGAAATAGCGAATCCAAGAGCCCCTCCTATCACCACTATTTCAGGGTTAAGGACACTTATAATGTTTATCAATGACATAGCAAAGTATGTTATTGTCTCATTTATTATCTCCTGCGCTATGTCATTATTGTTTAATGCGAGTGTAAACACAGTCTCTGCGTCCCTCTCAGGCGGCAAAACCATGTCAGGTGCTATGTTATTCTGCTCGAGTCTATGTACCATGGCAGTGACTATCCCTTCCCCGGCAATTCTACTTTCAAGGCTCCCCTTTTCCTTAAAGGTGTCCCTGAGGAAGTCTTCTCTGATTACCATAAAGCCTGTCTCGCCCGCTGCGCCATTGGCTCCACGATAGAGTTCTCCATTGATGATGATCCCGCATGAAAACCCAACACCTAGATTTGCGAATACTATATTTCGATACCCTCTTGCAGCACCTTTCCACTTCTCTCCGATTACCGCCATATTTACGTCATTCTCCAGTATTACAGGTACCTCAAATTTCTCTTCTAAGACGCTCTTGAGGGAATGATCTTCATTATCAGCAATAAAAGGGCTCCGAAACGTATAGCCACGATTTGCATTCACAATGCCAGGCACTCCTACTCCAATAGCTAAAAGCCTTGAGGGATCTATTCCGCTTTCTCCGATAACATGTTCAATGGACGTTTCGACCCTTGTGAATACCTTCTCCACACCTTGATAGGCAAAGGTAGGAATCTCCACCTTACTGAGCATCTCACCGCCAATATTGCTGAGAGCGACCCGTGTATACTTGCCTCCTACATCAACCCCAATGACATAACCGATATCCCTGTTGTATTCCAATAAAGTAGGCTTGCGACCCTTTCCAGATATGTTAGGAGTGACCTCCTTTATAACTCCGGAAGGAAGCATCTCCGCTATACTGGCAGACACTGTCGGGAAACTAAGATGTAGGCGTTCAGCTATCTGTTTACGAGACAGAGGGCCTTCAGTCCTAAGCAATTTTACAATAGCGCGCTTACTTGGGCTACTCATTTGACTCCCATTCCCTACACTTGAGATCTATAAACAAGTTTGAGAACCAATACCATAATAAGCCTCGATAATAAAGATTGCCAATCCTGCTGTTGCATTGCATCGAACGGTTCCTTTGCAAAACATTTTGATTCCACCTACAAGCAACTGTCAGATCTCCGAATCCCAGTCACGGCCTGAACCTGGCCTGTTTTGGTCGCACACATACACGCTGTTATGTAATTTATTTGAAATCGTCTATTATGCACGGGCATAGTCTTATGGCTTATCTAATTTCCTTTATTATTATTCTAAAGTCATCTTCAAAATCCTTCAAACAAAATAAAATCTAGTGATCAGAGAATACCATGTGTGGCGCTATTCACACAAACTCTATCCATATAAATTAAGGCATAAATTAGGGCAAATTGAAGCAGGAAATTATAAGGCTACATAGAATTTTATTGTCTGATAGATAGTTTACTGGGTGACAAAGGTAAAGCTTATTGAATGTACCCGCCTTTTCAAAATAGTAGCGGGCTCAACTTTTGAACGTTTGAGATTTTATGTTGCATGGCCGGCAAAACGTATAGCTTAAGGGGCGGGTAGTTATTATAGTCGTCCATAATAAGGCTTTAACTCATAATAAGGGAAGGGGGTGAACAGTAGTAAAATTCCTTTTGCGACTTTATACTCTGACTTTATCCTTTATCATTGGGGAGGGCTAGAAAATGAAGATGAAATCAAAGATTCTGAGAAGCCTGGTCACTTTGGTCCTACTGGTTCTTGCTTTTACTACCATAGGTTTCGCTAAGGAAAAGGAACAGGTGGAGCTTAATACCATTAGCGGTCCTGGAGGCCTGGATATGATGCTACAAAAATGCCGGGAATTCCAGGATAAAACAGGAGTCAGAGTTAATGTTACCGTCGTACCTTACGGCCGAGATCAAAATGTAAAGCTTATCGCATCGTTCATGGCAGGCGGATCTCAATATGACGTCTTCGTCATAGACTGTGTGGAAGTACCACAATACGCTGAGGCGGGATGGGCCCTACCTATAGATGAATACCTAACCCCTGAGATGAAAAAAGATCTCTTGCCCTTTGCTGCTGACGGAATGATGTATAAGGGGCGCTGGTATGGCCTACCATGGGCTTCAGAATGGAAGTCTTTCCTCTATAACGCCGCTAAGCTAGAAAAAGCGGGGTACAAAAATCCACCAAAAACCTGGGCGGATCTCATCACCATCTCTAAGAAACTTCAGGGAGCTCGTCTCGTGAAGTATGGAACCGCATGGTCTTGGGCAGCTAAGGAATGTCTAGTCTGTGACTTTACAGCAATTGCCGCTACATTTGACGCCAAGCTATTTGATGATGCGGGGAGCCCGTTATTCGACAAAAATAAAGCAGCCAAGGCCCTTAAGTGGATGGTCGACTCCATTTATGAGCATAAGATCACTAACCCGGCATCAACCATGTGGACCGAAACCGATGTCAATAAGGCTATGGAAGCAGGTGATGTAGCCTTTGCACTTCGCTGGGGACTTCCTCTTGTTCCATTAAACGACCCGTCAATATCTAAGACAGTAGGACAATGGCGTATTGCCTTAATGCCATCCGAAGATGGCAACCATCCTTACACAGTGTCCGGTCCTATGGGCTGGGCAATAAGCTTCGGAACAAAGCATCCTAAGGAAGCCCTGGAATTCATATTCTTCAGAGCTGGTCAGGCAGGAGCAAAGGATGCTGCCATTAATGAAGGCGTGGTTCCAGGCTGGGCTTCTTTGTATAAGGATCCGGAGATTGTGAGCAAGATCCCTCAGCTAGATACAATGCTAGAGCAAGCAAAACACGTAGTGAACAGGCCCAGAGTCCCATGGTACCTGGACTTCACAAATTCATTTGCTGTGGAGTTAAGTGCAGCCCTTACGAGACAGAAGACTCCCGAAAAAGCGCTAGCGGACGCCGCGAAGAAGGCTATTGAAATTCGCGGAAGCTATGAAGCAAGAGTGGAAAAGGTTAAGAAATAGTCTATTCTGAGCATCTATATGCATTATATTATGGAATCTGCTCCATGATAGCTGCCATCCAGGTGGGGTGGTTCTACACCCCACCTGGGGCTACTAGGAGGATATAAAGCTATGTCCAGGCGGACTCTGGGGTATCTGCTGGTATTACCTGCTGGTCTAGTAATTGGAGCTGTACTTATTTATCCAATAGTGTATTCAGCATATATCAGTTTTTTTGAGATGTTCATTGGACCAGGTACTTTGCATCTTATACCAGTGGGCTTCAAAAACTACATTGATACAATCAGGAGTCCACAGTGGTGGGGTGCATTTGCAAGAACGGCATATTTTGTGCTTTACGATATCTTGGTGGGAATGAGTTTAGGCCTTGGAATCGCAATTCTGCTAAATAGAGAATTTAGACTAAGAGGGGTAGCCAGGGCTCTAATTCTCTTCCCTTACGTACTTCCTAGCATAGTGCGTGCTCTCATGTGGAAATGGATATCTAATTCAGACTATGGCTTTCTCAACGGGCTACTTTTTCAATTGGGGCTGATAGACAATTATATCCCATGGCTTTCAGACCCCAGGTTGGCCATTCATATGTTGATACTTATCAATATTTGGGAAGGAACCCCATTTGCCATCCTCATGTATCTGGCCGCACTTCAAACCATACCAAAGGAATTGTATGAGGCATCAGAGGTCGATGGGGCCACTTCATTTCAGATGTTTACAAAGATAACCTTCCCCCTCATACTACCCACTACGTTCCTATTAGTCGTAATGAAGACTATTGCTACATTTAAAGTTTTTGATCTAGTGTATGCCTTAACTGGTGGAGGGCCGGGGGAGAGCACTCAGGTTATATCCCATCTTATATACACTACAACCTTCGGGTCCTTGCAGTTCGGCAAAGGTGCAGCAATGTCCTATATTCTTTTATTTATTATTCTGCTATTGGTCATTCTATACTCCAAGTTGTTTGGAGGGGAGGCAGGATGGTAGAATGTCAAGCAGGTCATCTAGAAACACCATCAGTGGAATTATAGCTATAGTTCTTACGATTCTCGCCATGGTATGGACATTACTTCCCATATGGTGGACTTTTCAAACAAGTATTTCGCCGGAGGCTGATATGACCTCAGTTCCTCCCCGATGGTTCCCTTCAAAGGTTAATCTGTCTTATTATTGGAGCCTCCTTTTTGAGAAGGCAGGGACAGTTACAGCCTTTAGGGCAGGTACCTTGAACAGCCTGGTTATCGGTATTGCTGTATCGACAATTTCAATATTATTAGGTTCCCTTGCAGCTTATGCTATAGCGAGACTAGGTGTGCTTTCAGGGAAGTGGGTTATCTTGCTGCTACTGTTTGCGCAGATGATTCCTCCTGCGATATTAGTTACAGCCCTCTATGTCATTGCATTAAAATTAGGGCTTCTTAATACAAGACTACTTCTCATAATCATATACACGGCACTATCTCTGCCCATGACTATATGGATCCTGAGGGGGTACTTTCTAACAGTTCCCTTGGAAATTGAGGAATCGGCCCTGATAGATGGATGCAGTCCTCCGCAGATACTTTTTCGAATAGTGCTCCCTCTTTCCAGATCGGCCCTATTTGCTACGGGAGTGTTTACCTTTATTTCTTGCTGGGGCGAATTTCTAATGGCTCTTATATTTACCAGTGATCTATCAGCAAAGACAATACCGGTTGTTATAGCTGAACTTATGGGAAGATTTACTGTCGATTATGGCCTTATGTGTACAGCTGGAATTATAACCTCCATACCCCCTGTGCTTTTGGCATTACTATTCCAAAGGCTCCTAATACAGGGTCTAACCAGCGGAGCTGTAAAGGGCTAGAAATATCTATACATGCTGATCACAGCGATCTAATAGCCCCTGGTGCCCCGGGGTAACCCGGGGCTTTTGATTTCTATGCCAGAAATTTCGGGTTTAAGAAGGAAATCTCAAAGCTTTGTTGAAAGAACAATATTGATGCACGAATGTTACATATTGCACGAATGTGCGTTGATTTGCCTTTGGCAAAATTCCATGATAGCTGTTTATGCTGGCCTGGCCGGCGTCATTTAATCGGGGAGGTTGCTGAGCATAGATCGATATCGATTTTAGATAGAAAATAGCGGGGGTGCATGGAGATGAAGGCGGCAGTATTTCTTGGGCCCCATGAGATGGAAATGCGAGAGATTGAGATTCCGAGACCAGGTCCGGGAGAAGTCCGTATCAAGGTTATGGCCTGTGCGGTATGCGGGACTGATGTAAGAATCTATAACCATGGCCATCACAATGTAAAACCCCCGCAGATAATAGGCCATGAGATCGCGGGCGTAATCGACGAGGTGGGACAGAATGTCAAAGGCCTTGCAGTCGGGGATCATGTCGTAGTAGTTACCTCTGTCCCATGCAATACATGTACCCACTGCCAGCGAGGAGCCCCAAATCTCTGTCTGAACTTCACGGCCATTGGATATCATTACCCCGGCGGATTTGCTCAATATCTGATCATGCCTGAAGAAGGCGTGAGATCAGGAAATGTGATAAAGATCCCAGATTCCCTTCCATTCAATGAAGCCACCCTTGTTGAACCCCTATCCTGCTGCATCAATGGGCAAGCCTATCTAAACATAGGATTGGGCGATAAGGTTCTGATAATAGGAGCAGGGCCGGTAGGGTACATGCATGTAGCTTTGGCAAAGGCTCAGGGAGCTACAAAGGTCATGTTGGCAAATAGATCAGAAGAGAGACTAAAGATCGCCGGGGAATTCGGTGTCGACAGAGCTATTCCTTTGGGAAAGGAAGACCTTGAGAAGGTTGTGATGGAAGAGACTGACGGCAATGGCGCCGATGTGGTCATAGTAGCCTGTTCATCAGGGAAAGCGCAAGAGGATGCCGTCAAAGTAGCGGCAAGGCAGGGGAGGATCAGTCTTTTTGGGGGGTTGCCGAGAGATAACCCTTATATCAATTTCAACAGTAATACCGTCCATTACAAGGAAATAGCTATCTTTGGAGCATTTGGCTCGTTCAATAGACAATATAGGCAGGCCCTGGAACTCATCACATCAAAGAGGATAGATGCTTCAAGATTCATCACGGCCACTTACCCCCTTGAGAAGATCACCGAGGCCTTGGAGATGGCGGAGAAGGGTAAGAGGCTAAAAGTTGTCGTAAATCCGTGGTGATCAGATTCCAATCCATGAAGATGGAGTTTTTTGCGACCTACTACTACTTTGAAAATAGCTGAGCGCCATTTTCATTTTTCGTTGGTGCCGCCCCGGCAGCATGGAGGGCTACCCTGAAAATAGATGACCACCATTTTCATCCTTCTGATGGTGCCGCCGCAGCGGCATGGGGGGTCTACTTGGGATTAGGATGCGGATTCCAGGATGAGAGGGGAAATTACAAATGGCGAAGCTACATTTGGGGGTCAACCTATGCTGGGCAAGGAAGCGCTGGCCTGAGCCTGATGAGTGGATGAGGCTCACCAGAGAAAAGCTGGGCCTAAAATATGTGGAATATTGTTCTGATATGCTGGATCCATTTTTTACTTCTGAACCAGGGCGGAGTCTCGCAGCGTTGGAAATAAAGCAAAAAGCGAAGGAATATGGCATTGTCGTATTCGATTATTATACCGGCCTTGCCCCTCACTGCATGAACCTCCTCTCTCACCCGGATTTGGGGGCGCGGAGTGATGCTTTACGATGGTGCGAGGAAATAATCATGCTGGCCAGCAAGATGGGGGCTTCTGGGATTGGCGGGCATTTCGACACGATACCCGACCGCATCTGGAGAGATCCAGATCTGAGGGAGCTGTACAAATCTAATCTTATAGCCGCCTTCCAGTATTTATCCCGTGTCGCAAAACTCCAGGGGCTGAATTTCATCCTCTGGGAGCAGATGTATACCCCAAACGAGATTCCATATACCCTAGACGAGGCACAGGAAGTATATGAGAGGGCCAACGAGGGCGCAGATGTCCCCATATACCTTACTGTTGATGTAGGGCATGCCTGTTGTCTGAATTACCCCCATAAACCAGAGGACAATGACCCATATCTTTGGCTCAAGAGATTCGCCCATATCTCGCCAGTGATTCACTTGCAGCAGACTGACGGGAAGAGCAGCCATCATTGGCCGTTCACCGAACAATACAACCGAGTTGGCATCATTCATCCTGAGAAGGTTGTGGAGGCCATCGAGGCATCTGGTTCAAAGGAGAACTATCTGATGTTCGAGATCTTTCACTCCTTGGGAACCAATGAAGAACAGCTCCTTGGGGATCTGCAAAGGAGCATAGAA
Organism: Bacillota bacterium; assembly: GCA_013178415.1. Lineage (NCBI taxonomy): Bacteria > Bacillati > Bacillota > Bacillota bacterium. The sequence continues at coordinate 125,764 of JABLXA010000008.1, forward strand.
TACTGGCGCGAATGGGTGACGGATTAAGGCCGGGAGGTCAATGAGATTAGGGGGTGGCTAGATGCCAGTGAATCATACGCTTCAAGACGCCAAGTCTGTCAAAAGAGAGCTTGCGGACTACGGTCGTCGGATCATGGAGCGCAATCTGGTGGTAGGGCCAGGGGGCAACATCAGCGCCCGCTGTGGAGATACGATCTACGTGAAGCCAAGCGGATTCGCCTTTGATGAGCTTGAGCCTGACGATTATATCGGGGTAGACCTGCGTACGGGCGAAATCACTGAGGGGTGCCACCGGCCTACCTCGGAGATCCTGATGCACCTCAAATGCTACCTCGTTCGGGACGATGTCCGGGCGGTCGTGCATGCCCACCCTCCCCTCGCTACCGGAATCGTGAATGGGGGAGGGCGGATCGAGGCTATATGGCCGGAATTTGTGGCCTTTATAGATAAGCTGCCTGTAATAGGATATGTTGTCCCGGGAGGGAAGGAGCTGGCCGAGGAAGTAGGCAGGGAAATCCGGGAAAGTAATGCCGTGATGATGGTGAATCATGGTTGCCTCACCGTGGGGAGAAACCTCAAGGAGGCATTCCTCCGGGCAGCGCTCATAGAAGAGACCGCGCGGTGCATACTTGCATCATATGTGGTTGGAAGGCCTAGATTCCTTTCTCAGGAGGAGATTGAAGGAATCAAACGTCTTGAAGTCGAGGACTACCGTAAGGCGCTTCTGGCTGGCTCATGATGTTAGTGGTTTCCATATATCAACATCAAGGTCGAAATCTCCCGGCGTTCAACATCAAGATCTTGGAGGCCGTGAAAAACCATGTCATACCAGCGGTTTACGGGCAAGGTTGCCATCATCACAGGGGCGGGGCAGGGTATAGGCAAGGGGATTGCCATGAGATTTGCCAGAGAAGGAGCAAAGGTGGTAGTCAATGATATCGAACTCGCCCGCGCTACTTCAGTTGCCCAGGAGATCGAGAGCCTCGGACAGCAAGCTATGGCAATCAAGGCCAATGTGTCGGAGAGTGCTGAGGTCAGGCAGATGGTGGAGGCTGTGGAGGAAAGATTTGGGCAGATTGATATCCTTGTGAATAATGCCGGTATCTGCAAACCCGCCTTTATAACTGACCTTTCTGAAGAAATCTGGGATCAGACGATAGCCATAAATCTCAAGGGCACATTCCTATGTTCCAAGACAGTGGCAGAGGTGATGATCCGTCAAAGGCATGGAAGGATCATAAATATGAGCTCCAAGTCCGGAAAGCAAGGAGGGCTCTGGCTGGCGGCCTATTCAGCATCGAAATTTGGGATAATAGGCCTGACCCAGAGCCTGGCCATGGACCTCGCCCCATATGGAATTACCGTGAATGCCGTATGCCCTGGGGTTGTCTTTACGCCTCTCTGGGACGACCTGGCCAAAGCTTATGCAAAAAAGTTAAAACTTCCGGAGGAGAAGGTAAGGCCTTATTACGTTGAAAAAATACCTCTTGGACGGGAATGCACCCCGGATGATGTAGCGAATGTGGTGGCTTTTCTCGCGTCCGATGAAGCTAGCTATCTTACCGGCCAGGCCATAAATGTGGCAGGTGGGCAGGAGATGAGATAGGGAAGATTTGAAGTCGGTACGGGGGAATGAGGTAGAGATACGCCAGAAGCGCGCGGAAAGGGGCGCGCTAAGGCTCATCCATGCCGGCGCATGGTGAAGTTAGCTGCTCAACGTCTGAAGGTTGGGGTCCCCGACATCGCGGGATTCGATGAGGAGCCTGAAGTGCAATGAGCGCTAATTTAGGTGGATGCGATGGATATTTCTGAAAGAACTGCATTGATAGTAGAGATCGCCCGGCTTTACTATGAAGAGCACAAGACGCAGGAAGAGATAGCGAAAGAAATGGGGGTTTCACGTTCCACGATTTCGAGGAGCCTGAAGAGGGCCCAGGAAATAGGCGCAGTTCAGATACGGGTGGTGGATCCATATTTCGAGTGTTCCAGCACTGTAGAGGCCCTCAGGACCCGGTTCGGCCTCGAAAGGGCCATCGTTGTTCCAGTTTCGCGGCAATCAGATGAATCCATAAAACGAGACATTGGGAGTGCCGGTGCTGATTATCTAATTCGTGTCGTAAGGGATGGCATGGTCCTTGGGGTGGCGCAGGGTACCACCCTGGAGGAACTTGTTGATGCGATCAAACCTCGTGGAAGCGTCAGGCTCAAGGTAGTCCAGTTGGTCGGTTCCCTTGGACGGTCTGCCGCTTCTATTGATGCAAACGAGCTATCTCGTCGCATAGCTGAGGCATTCAGGGGTGAATGGTATCTTCTCCCTGCCCCTGTAGTGGTGGAGAGTTCCAGCGTGAGGGGCGCTTTGCTGAGGGAGCCAGCCATCAGGGATATTTTAGAGATGGGCAGAAAGGCCGATGTGGCGTTGCTTGGAATAGGGGCCTGCGATGCCAGTTCTGTTATGGTTCAGAGAGGGTATCTTACCGTGAGAGAGGTTGAAGCGGCAAAAAGGGCTGGAGCTGTTGGTGATATCTGCGGTCGGTTCTATGATATTCAGGGAAGGCCATGCAAATCAGACTTTGATGATAGAACCATTGGTATCACCCTGGAAGATCTGCGGGCGATAGCCAAAAGAATCGGGGTAGCCGGCGGACGTGGGAAGGCGGCTGCCATTTTGGGAGCTCTCCGAGGACGCCATATCAATGTTCTTGTGACAGATGAGATCGCTGCGAGAGAGGTTCTTGCTCTTGATGGATATAGACCAGGCGAATGAAAGGAAGTGGGAGGTATGGCAGTAGGAGCTTCGGATATAAAATCTAGAGATCCGGAGATGGATAGTATCCGAAAGGAGTATCTTGGTTATTATCGCCAGATGCTTCAGATAAGGAATTTTGAGGAGAAAGTGTTGGAGCTCCTCATGCAGAATATCATTGATGGCGGGTCTCACCTCTATTCAGGGGAAGAGGCTGTAGCAGTTGGAGCTTGCGCAACGCTCAGAAAAGATGACTATATAGTGAGCACCCACAGGGGGCATGGTCATTGCATTGCCAGAGGCACGAGCATAAAGGAGATGATGGCTGAGCTCCTGGGGAAACGGACAGGATGCTGTAAAGGTAAAGGTGGCTCACTGCACATCGCTGATTTCAGTCTGGGCAATCTTGGCGCAAATGGAATAGTAGGTGGCGGAATTCCCATTGCGACAGGCGCCGGAATATCCATAGTCATGCGAAAGACTGATCAGGTAGTCTTATGCTTTTTTGGGGATGGCGCTGTGAATCAGGGAAGCTTTCATGAATCTTTGAATATGGCGGCCATATGGAAGCTTCCGGTCATATATATCTGTGAAAATAACCTCTACGGCATGTCTGCTGCTGTTAATAGGGTATTTCCCATCGAAGACCTCGTCATCCGAGCTCAGGCGTATAACATGCCCGGTGAGATCGCGGACGGAATGGATGTTCTTGCAGTCAGACAAGCTGTCCAGCGGGCGGTTGATAGGGCAAGGCGCGGTGAAGGGCCAAGTTTCGTAGAGTGCAAGACATATAGGTACCATGGGCATTCAAGAAGCGACCCGCGCGTCTACCGGACGAAAGAAGAGGAAGAACTGTGGCATAAGCGGGACCCCATAATCACCTTCAAAGAGCGGCTGTTAGGTGAAGGGATAGCAACTGCTGATGATCTTTCAGAGGTTGAGAAGGATGTGGTCAGGGAAATCGAAGAGGCTGTGCAATTCGCCCTCGACAGCCCCTGGCCTGATCCAAGTGAGCTCTATGAGGATCTGTTTAGTTGACTGGGAGTTCCGGTGAAGGCGCCACAGAAAGGCGCCGGGGGTCCATGGACCTTATCGATTGATGTCCCGATGAAAGCGCTGGAGAGCCACAGAGTCGTCATCTTGCATGCTGGCGAAAATGCCGGGGCATCTGCAGGTTTCATATGTCGGCTCAACTAATCTATGGTGGGAGGGAGATGGGTCTGTAATGCGGGAAATTCCTTACTGGCAGGCGCTCAATGAGGCACTGCAAGAGGAAATGGATAGAGATGAAAATGTCATCCTGATTGGTGAGGATATTGGCGTTTATGGTGGGGCCTACGGTGTCACGCGGGACCTATATGCTAAGTATGGACCTGAGAGGGTGAGGGATGCCCCAATATCTGAAGCGGCCATAGTGGGTGGTGGGCTCGGAGCTGCGCTCACCGGGCTTCGGCCTGTGGTAGAGATTATGTATGTAGATTTCATAGGCCTTGCCATGGATCAGATCGCCAACCAGGCTGCCAAGATAAAATACATGACGGGTGGCAAGGCGAGGGTGCCACTGGTTATAAGAACGGAGGGCGGAACGGGGAGAACCCTCGGAGCCCATCATTCCCAGAGTCTTGAAGCTTGGATTCTCCATGTCCCGGGGCTAAAGCTGGTAATGCCAAGCACACCCTATGATGCAAAAGGACTTTTGAAGTCTGCCATCAGAGATGACAATCCTGTTGTCTTTATAGAGCACAAAATGCTCTATAGGGTAAAGGGGCCCGTTCCGGAAGGAGAATATTTGATTCCCATTGGGGTTGCGGATGTTAAGAGGCAGGGCGGAGATGTCACCATGGTGACATATTCCAAGATGGTTCATGTAGCCCTCGAGGCAGCGCAGAAACTCGAGGAGGAGGGCATAGACGTTGAGGTCATTGATTTGAGGAGTCTCTGCCCGATGGACATGGAGACAGTGATCAAGTCAGTGAAGAAAACTCATAGGGTGATCGTCTTGCATGAAGCGGTGAAAACCGGAGGGGTCGGAGCTGAGATCAGCGCCAGGATCATGGAAGCAGCTTTCGACTACCTGGATTACCCGGTAGTGCGCCTTGCCGGAGCTGACGTGCCTATACCCAAGAGTCCGGTGCTGGAGGAGATCGCAATTCCGCGGGTGAGGGATGTGGTATCCGCTGTTCATGAAATGGTGGCGTGATTATGGCGTCATTACCGTGATAGCGCGAGCGCGGCGTATGCAATTTCTGTCCTAGCTATTATGGGTGACTAATCTATGGATTTTTGCGCTCTCGACTTCAAGCTTGACTTATGAGATCAACGACCATTGAATTTGGAGGGGGACTATCCCATGGTTCATAATGTAATAATGCCGAAGCTTGCAGAGACAATGGAAGAAGGGACCATTGCCCGGTGGCATAAGGCAGAAGGTGAGTGGATTGAAAAAGGAGAGCTTCTGCTGGAGGTGGAAATGGAGAAGACGACCATGGAAGTGCCTTCTCCAGTTTCTGGTTATCTGAGGAAGGTTCTTTTTCAGGAAGGGGAGACCGTTCCTGTTACAAGGGTCATCGCATATGTGACGACTATCAAAGATGAGGGACTTCCCACGGCGCCCCCTGATGGCTCCGGCGCGGAAGAGAGGAAAGCCGCATTGCACGCAGGTCCGTCACCCGATGAGAGACGCGGTGAGAGTCACGTCGAGGGACGCATCGAAGGACGCGAGATTGCGGCCCTTGAAGGAGAGGATCGGGCCAAGGCCTCGCCGGCCGCCAGGAGACTCGCCAGGGAACACGGAATCGATTTGTCTTCCTTACATGGAACCGGACCGGGCGGGCGGATTACTGAGGCTGATGTAAAGAAGGCTATTGAAGTTAAGGTGGGCAAGGCCGGGGTGAATGAGGCCGGGGCGAGCGAGGCCACGGTGAGGGCACAAGCTGGCACTCAACTCCCGGGGCGCGTTGTGAAAATGAACCAGACCAGGCAGGTTACTGCCCGGAGGCTTTCGGAGAGCAAGAGAACGATACCGCATTTCTATGTGAGCATAGATGTGGACATGTCAGAGGCTGTGCGTATGCGTGAAAAATTGAACGCGCAGTCTCAGGTCAGGATATCTTATAATGACCTGATCATAAAGGCAGTCTCATTTGCTTTGAGGGATTATCCCATGATGAACTCCAGATTTTCCGAGGAAGGCATAATCGTTCAAGATGCCGTGAATGTCGGCGTTGCGGTGAGCCTCGAGGATGGCTTGATCGTGCCCGTAATTAGAAACGCGGATAAGAAATCAATCCGGGAAATCGCAGATGAATCGAGAAAACTTGTTGAAAAGGCGAGGGGGGGAACCCTTTCCCTTGATGAGTACACCGGTGGAACTTTCACTGTGACAAATATGGGCATGCTCGGGGTGGATAGCTTTACTGCCATTATAAACCCGCCGGAGGTGGGAATCCTTGCGGTGGGCAAAATCAGCCTAAAGCCTGTGGTTAAGGATGGTCAGCTTTCTATGGGCCATATTATGACCATCACATTGTCCGTCGACCACCGGGTAATAGATGGATCCGTTGCCGCGGGTTTCTTGAATGCAGTAAAGTCGTATTTGGAGGATCCGCAAAAGCTGCTGCCGGAATCTCCCTGAGCCGGGTATAGTTCTTTAGGTCTCTTGTCTTGCCAGCCCGGTATTTTTTGTGCATTCCACCTCGTGACCAAAATCTGATGGGCGCATGTAGATTTCGTAGGTAAATGAAGCGAGAAGCCTTGGTAATGCTTTACTATCAAGGGTCAGATAGATGATCATTTACCGCCAGAGGGCAAATATCTCATCACCCTGGCTGGCGGGTGATTGACATGATATATATCACGGGATCTTTGATACATGCTGATATACATCACGCTCTGGCTGAGGAAAGTGATATACGTCACGGGTTGGCCGATGAGAGTGATGTATATCACGCTCTAGCCAATGAAGATGATGTACGTCACGATCTGGCTAATGGAAGTGATGTACGTCACAGGGTGCCAGCCACTGCTGATGTCCATCACGGGTCAGCCGTCATGATTTCCCGGGAGAAATGGTGACGAGGAACGCGTGATGCACAGCATGAGATTTTTAACTCATCTGCAGTATTGGAGCATCCTTGAGTATCGCTCTTGCTATCGCTATCCTCTGTCTTTGTCCCCCCGAGAGTTTGGCTCCCCTTTCGCCCACTAATGTGTTATACCCTTCGGGTACCGAAAGGCTGAGTCCATCCAGAGCTTTCTGACTATTCTGGTAGGAGATAACCGGGGACGTGACGGTTGCTGGCTCATGCCTGCCGCAGACGCTGGCGCGCCTCAAAGCTGGCCCCGTCTTTTCTGAATAGCCACAACGCCGAAGAATACAGCCACGCTGCGCTTTCTTCGTCGGGGAATGCCTGCAGCAAAGCCTCCACAGGCTCTGATTCACCCATGAATACCAGCCATGTGAGCAGAGTGAAACGGATCCCCTGATTATCAGCAGGGTTTAATTTAAGTAGTTCCTGTAGATGCCATATGGCTTCTTCCCATTGACCTACCCGCCACAGTGCCGCCGCCAGGCCCGCCCTGGCGCGCATAAATCCATTCTATTCTTCCAAATTCAGCAACTGCAAACCATATATCTATTATCTGATACAGTAAGCTGTTCCCATCCATCTGTCAAGCCGTTGCCTTTCCTAGTGTTTAATGCTGATTGAGGCTTCTGCATAAATGTGGTAAACTAAGGTTAAAACCAGGTTGGGAGGGACTGATTTGCTCGATCATGCGGGACAGAAATACGATGTAACCATCAAGAATTTATTCTCAGGCAGCGAGGAAGGATTAATAGAGTATTTTGGTGGGATAACTCTGGAAGATGTCCAGCCTCTCAATGTGGAGTTTAACCGGATCGAGATGAAGTCCTCTGACCTGGTTGTGAGGGGCTTAAGTGGAAATGAACCTGCCATTTGTCATATGGAGTTTCAAACGACAGACGACCCAAAAATGCAGGTGAGGATGCTCCGGTATGCGACTGAAATCTATGACTCATACGGGGACTTTCCGTATCAGATTTGTTTGAGGAAAAACAGAAGACTCTGGTCATGGCGGAGATTTTCGCTGGGTTGGCATTTGGCAAGGCGATTATCGAGAGGATCTTCAAGGAGGTTATGAATATGTTTGACATCAGGCAATCTGCCGGATATCAATTGATCCTGGAAGAGGGTATAGAGAAGGGTATAGAAAAGGGTATAGAGAAAGGCAAGAAGGAATTTGCCATAGACATGGTAACTAGATTACTTCGTAAGAAGTTTAAGAAGCTTCCGTCCGAATACCTTGAGAAGATCAAATCTCAGGACGTGCTTACCCTTGAGACGGTTGCAGAGAACATATTCGAGATCGAGAAGCTAGAAGACCTCGACCAGTACTTGTCTTGATGCTGCGCCATAGACGTGGGGGATATGCCCCGGGGTAACCCGGGGCTTCTGTTTCAATGACGAATTCACAAGACGCTCACGCCAGCCCGGCTGTGATGGATGAATCGCTACATCATTCAAACACCACTGCCTCGAATAATTCCAATTTTGGCACATCAAAGGCGATGCGCCCATTATGCTCGCTGATGGATACCGGACTATCCAGGACCAAAAGGCGAGCACTGCTGACTTGAACCGGTAATGCTACCTCGACATGAATATCATGAATTGGAATTGGATCATTGTAAGCTGTCCCGCGATTCCCGGAAAAGTTCACAAGATGCAGAACATATCTGGCGTCATTCCCGTCCTGCTGCCTCTGGTGAATAGTAACTTCCACATGGGGAGGCGCATTGGTGACTATCTGCCTGCGACCGGATCTATTCACCCTGTCAATGGCAGTAACCAGTAACTTCGAGTGTTCCACCAGGCCGTGTCGGTAGTATAGCCGGTCAGGTTTCCAGGGTATATAAGCTACGCGGCCTTTCCCATATCTTCCCCAGATGATACCGGGCCTCTCGGTCTCAAGATCCGGATAGCATTTCTCTGGTGGCCCATAGCGCTGTGGTGGTATGAGCCGGAGCGAACTCTCTGCTCCATCTTTGGCCTTTACATACAGGTAGCCCTCATCAAGCAATATCAACCTCGTATCCTCGAAGCCCGGTAATTCACATTCTCCGACCCTGAAGTAAGCTGACCGCATGCTCTCCTTCTTGAATTCGACCCTTTCGACAGGGAGGGATTTCAGAGCGAAACCAGAACGCTCCGCACCTGTTTCATCAAATAATGCAGTCTCATAGGTCGCAACGAGCCCCCCGCCTTCCTCAACATATCTATCAAGAAGCGCGGCCTGCTCATTAGATAAACAGGCTACATTTGGAAGCACCATGACATCATAACGCCGGACCAATTCATCGATATCTCTCTCGTTGATGAGAGGCTCGCTGATGATATCAAAGGGTATGTGGTTTTCAGCGAGGATCTGGTATGCTCCCCTGAAGCAGTGTAAGTACCTCTTACCTTCGCGGCGGGCATAATATTCAGAAGTGGTACTGGAATTGAGGAGACCCACCCTGGCTATTGATCGAAGACCAGCATAGTCATCCTCATGATTTGCGTGGTAGTTGAAGAGTTTTCTCACAATGGGGTAACCCTTTTGATCTTCTTGATCCAATGTGCCGAGGACATAGAAGTCGAGACTGGCGCCATTTGCCAGTTGTTGAGCCAGGCGTAGCCCAAGGCAGCCCTCTGATTCTGCCGCGAATCTGTAAGGAATATCAATGAAATACACGACGGCACTGCTATAATTTTTGCCCTTTCCAATAGCATGGGCCCACTTTGCCTGTTCTCCTGACCAGTATGCCCATTCTGGAAGCTCCCTGTCGACTGCACGGTTCACTTCCATGCGGATCACATCAGTGTCATCCAGTCGCATCATGGTCACTATATCGGGCTTTGCCTCTTTGACCGTACGATAGATCTCACGGGCGACTTCATCTACAGTCTTATGCTTGAATGTTATGTATTCTCGATATACGGGATCATCCCAATTCTCTACCTGCGGCAATTCCTTCCCGAACATTTCCCTGAATCTCGCCTTGCAGTTAGGGCACTGACAAATTCCATGATAATTCCCACTATAGTCATATACTTGATATCCGAACATGTTGAAGAAGATTCCATCAAGATCATATTTGCCAAGGGCTTCCTTGAGAATCTCATGGGAATACTCCCTGTACCACCCACCATTTATACAGGTGTGATACAGGCCATTATATACCACAGGCCGGCCGTCTACCCCTACCCAGAACCAGTTAGGGTGCGCCTCATATACTTCCCTGTGGCATTTGCTCAAGTCAAAACGTCCCACTACCTTTATCCCATTTCGGTGGGCAGCCTCAAGCACCGCGCCTACCATGTCAGCTCCATCTTTGAGAAAATCATCCCTGTGATGAAGCGGGAGCTCAGTAGGGTAGAAAGCTACTATGCCACCAACATTGAGCAGCAGGACATTCGCGTTGAAGGATTTAAGCTGATCTACCAACCTCTCGGGATCAAGATTACAGTCAATCTCGCGCAGGTTCGTTTGAATCATCCTATAGGGTCTCTGCCACCAATTACCCACTAATAATCTCTCCCCCTTGTCATCAGAATGCTCCTATCGATTGAACTCATACTTGCCGATTGGTGTGGAAAGGAACATCATCCTTAATACCCGGCCTGTATATTCGCCAGGTGGATGAGAGGCTTCCCCCCCAGGAGATTATGCAGGTTCTTCCCTACTGTCTCGATGGCCCTAATCCTGGATTCCCTTGTGGCCCCACTGTAATGCGGTGTCATTATTACGTTATAGTCATGAATAGGCCATTTAGTGGGGTAACCAGAGGTTCTTCCCTCTTCCTCCGCGCACCAGACATCAAGGGCCGCCCCTGCAAGTTTCCCGCTCTTAAGCGCATCATACAGCGCCTCTTCTTCTACTATGGGGCCACGCGAGATATTCACCAGATAGGAACCCTGCATCATCTTGTCAAAGGCCTGCTTACCGATGAGCCCCCTGGTTTCGTGGGTTAGGGGAAGGCTGAGAACGATGTACCTGGAACTTGAAAGGACGTAATCCATATTATCCATCTCTCCGAGGAATTCGAGCCCGAACTCTTCCTTGTCTTCAGGTTTAGGCGTCCTCTGAAGGGCCATGATTTTCATACCGAATGTCCTGGCCCGCCTGGCTATTTCCTTACCAATTGCACCAAGGCTTATTATCCCGAGTGTGCTGTTGAAGAGTTCCCCGCCAAGAGCGCCCTGCATTCTCCCCGAACGGTAGGCATGCGACCAGTCTCCGTGATATGCGAGGGCCTCATGGAGTTTGAAAACCCTTCGTGAGAGTGCGATCATGGCCATTATCACGAATTCAGAAATGTTTATGGCCGCGGGATCCGCCTTTGCTACAGGTATGCCCCTCCTGGCGAGCTCTGCTTGAAGGTTATTCTGAAGCACAAAATCAATGCCATGTCCCAGAGCATGGACGAGTTTCAGGTTACTTGCCGCATCTAGCAAATCGCGTGAAAGGCCTCCCACAATCACGTCACAGTTACGGGCAGCGGTGAGCATGTCTTCTTTTGACTCACCAGGCAAGATGATTTCGCATTCCTCAGGGAAGCCTTCCTTTATCACACCAAGTTCCACATCTGTGGGTTTCCAGGTGAGCAGGACACGTAGTTTACCCAATGTTCATCACTCCCAATCTCTAACAACTTGATTGTCTATGTCTCAAGCGGCTATGCCATCGGGACAAGCAGAATCTGATCACCTTTTCGATCAGGAGGCCAATCAACTCTTGAGACCACTGGTAGCCAGTCCCTGTACGAAATATCGCTGGAATATCAAGAAGACGGCTAGCACTGGTAGGATGGCAACCGTTGAAGCTGCCATTAGCAGGAGCTGCTTCATCAGACCCTTATAGCCTGGGTGTTCGTATACAGGTAGGTCCCAGTTATCCTTCCACACTGAAATATGCCCCTCGTAGGGAGCGAATAGGGCTTCGGAGTCCTTAGTTGTAAAGAACTTGATATATTCCCATGCTTCGTCCGGCATGCGTGTCCGTGCGCTCACCATGAACTTATTGTCGGCGATGTATGTGCTGCGGTACACCTTCTTGGGCATAACTGCCACATTGAAATTAAGATTCGGAGCAGCCCGGCGGTACCGGCTGATGTGACCACCATATATTTAAATCTGTCGAGTCGTCGAAATCCCCTTAAGATTAAGACATCTATCAATCCCCCTCCTCTATGAAGCCATTAGAAGCGCCTCCTTGACTCCTAGCAATATAAATAGAGATGTGGCATGATTAAGGGTTACCCTGATTCTGTAGCAGGAATATTTCGTAGGCCCGCATTATGGCCTGAGTACCCTCCTTCCCCAGTCCCAGCTTCTCGACGAGCCTGAACATCTGCTGAACGATTGCCGTTCCCGGAAGGGGGAAATTGATGGCATCTGCTTGTTTCTGGGCATTTCGAAGGTCCTTTTGCTGCCAGGCGACGGAGAATCCCGGCTCAAAATCACCTTTTAGGATCCTGGGCCCCAGGTTACTCAGCATCCATGATCCGGCTGCTCCGCTGCTGACGACATCCAAAACGGTAGCGAGATCAAGCCCGCAGGCCTTTGCGAAGCCCAGCCCTTCTCCAAGAGCAAGTAAGTTCAAACCACATATGATCTGGTTGCAGAGCTTCAACATCTGGCCCATCCCCGACGACCCTGCCCAGACAATCTTACTGCCCAGGACACTTAATATGGGCCTGCACTTTTCAAGGACATCCTTCTTGCCCCCGACCATAATGGTAAGCCTTGCCTCGCGGGCGCCGACGTCACCTCCACTCACAGGGGCATCCAGCATGTCCACACCGACCTGGGCTGCCTTTTCTGCCAGTTCCTGCGCGACTTTAGGGAGAATCGAGGTCATATCAATTATTATCTGGCCCGGGCGGGAGCCAGCCAGGATCCCATCCTCTGATAGCATGAGAGATTTGACATCAGGGGAGTCACCCACGATGGTGATTATCACATCCGACCCCTGGGCAAGATCCCGAGGCGACTTTGCCTGTTTCGCGCCTAATTCCGCCAACGGGGCAGCCTGTTCCGGCCGTCGCGCAAATACAGTCATCGGATAACCTGCCTTTATCAGGTTGGCACACATGGGCCCGCCCATTGTACCCAGGCCTATGAATCCAATTCTTTCCGGCATACTAATCCTCCTCAATCCTTGGCTCTTCATCCTGTCTGAGGCCAGCCATGGTTTCCTGCTCGTGAGCCACCATCTTCAGGCTTGCGGTGGCTGATCAGATAGGAAGTTCTTATAGATGGCTTCGATATGCTGCTTCATTATAGTTTGGGCCTGATGCTCATCCTGAGCTTCGATGGCAGCCAGTACATCCTGGTGTTGCTTCTGATACAATAACCTCTTAGACTCATCTTCCAGATCCCTTTCCTTGAAGGTTCGCCAGGAAGGCATCTTCATCTGGTTGTGTAACTGGCGTACCATGTCTTCTATCACCCTGTTCTTGCTGCTAGCGGCGATCATCTCATGGAACTTGGAGTCCAGGTCTATAGCTGATTGACCTTTCGAGGTTGCGGCTTTATGCTCTTCCATAATGGAATATAGCTGCTCAAGATCCGTGTTTTCACGCCGGAGAGCCGCCAGACGGGCTGCCTCAGGTTCAACGACAGAACGCACCTCGAGGATATCAAGGGGATTTTGCTCTGACAGCAGGTCGATGAGCGCCATGACGCGCTTCATGAATGTGGTCTGGCCTGCATTCTCGCTGATGTAATTGCCATATCCTGTCCTGCTCGCCACCAACCCCACAAGTTTGAGAGAAGCCAGAGCCTCGCGGACGCTAGCCCTGCTGACGTTGAATACTTTTGCCATTTCCTCCTCTGTGGGCAGGCGCTCCCCCGGACGCAGTTCGCCCCGGTATACGGAGTCTATGATCTGATCGAGGATCAGCATATACGTGGGCGGAGATTGCACTGCTACAAATTGCGGCATGTCGGGTCATCATCCTTATCGATTAGATAGATTGTCATACAAACTGGTTGTTCTATATACTGTCTATTCTACATTCTGTTACGAATTCCTCCTGACATGGGGAATTCTTGTGACAGGAAAATAGCGCCGATAGATTCGTGGCATTGGGCTGTATTTTGCCATCCTCTCAGCATTTCGGACAGGATGACACTCTATGGTCTCTCAATTCAGACCTGGCTTTTGAACCCGCCAGTCGACCCGGTATATTTGTGTTATGAGTTTCAGGAATATCTCTCGGAATCGGAGCCAAACTAACTCTGTGTGCAGAATTCATTTGAAATAAGGGGGTGTCATGATTTGGCCAGGTTGAGCCAGAGGGAGCTGTTCATGCTGCAGGATAACATTGCCAATGAACAGATGCTGATCAACAAATTTGGATTCTATGCCCAGCAGGTGAAGGATCCTGAAATCAAGCAGACCCTGCAGAATATCCAGAGAACACACCAGCAGCACTTCGATATGCTATCCAGACAATTGCAGGCAGGGCTGCAGTAGCAAGAGTTGAGAAATTCCATGGCCCATGGTCTGGGACGCGGATTCCGCGTTCTTCCAGAATTGATATTTCAGGAGGTGGGAATATGCCTGGATTTGATGACAAGATGATGACAACCGATTGCCTTACAAGTCAGAAATTCATCTCAGGGTCATATAACATGGCGGCAGAGGAAGCCGCTTCACCCGACCTAAAGAGAGTCTTTCTGGATATCCATAGGCAAGAGCAGGATGCGCAGAGCATGCTGTTCAACCTTATGACAAAGCGTAACTGGTACAACGTCCCTGCGGCGGATCCTCAATCCATCAATAACGCTCTGAATATGTTAAGGCAGATGTAGGAGACAAGGAACAAGGCCAAACACGAGAAAAGAGCATATGCAAAAAGGCAGCGCCAGACCCGAATATGGGCTGGCGTGCCTTTTCTCCAATTACTCTTAACGCACTCCTGACCCGAGATATTCCGGAATATGCCTGGCGAGGTATCATCGATCTCTGTATGTCTTGGGACAGGCTGCTTCTGTCCGGTAGCAGGTTAATATAGATATCATGGCGTGCGCCGTGACGGTATAATATGCATCCTTGGCTGGTTATTCGACGAATTAGGGCATCGCGATTCATATCGAAATCTCTTTCGTTTGATAATCTTCCGGCACCTCATCCATAACCATCAGTTTATAAGCATCTTTAAGGTTTTCCTCTAATTCCTCTAACGTTTCTCCCTGGGTCATTATTTCCGGATACTCAAGTAACTTTCCCAGCCAGAATCGCTCACCTTTCCAATAGATCATAGTGAACCGCTTTTGCATCTTGTCTCCACCTCTTCATAACCCCATGGAGTTAAATTCGATAGTTTTCTCTAGCTTCCAATCTGGCCTAGTCTTATGTTACATCAATCGGCAAATAATGTCTACTATTGGAAATAACCAAATAGGCCGCGCTCAGCTGCACTTGGAATACCCGCACAACATGCATGTAGCGCAGCCATTTTCGTGTCTCATATGGCCCCCACATTCAGGACAGGCGCCGGTCAGGCCGTCCCAGGCTTCATCGGAGTCCGGATCCTGGGGATCGGGATCTAGCATATGCGGGTACTTCGAGTCCGGACCTTCTGGATCCGGATCTTTCGGATCAGCATCATTGTCCGCTGGATCTTCCGGCTGCTTTGAAGCCGCATGTTCATGATTTTGTGTCGGCCTGTTGGCCCCTGCCTTTTCATTCAAGTAATGCTCCAAAACGATCCCGATTGCATCTGGACACGATAGCACCGGGCCGCCTTTTTGCCATGATGGTGAGGGGCACCGGATACCCCGCAGGTGTTTCACGATTGCCTCGGGATTAACCCCGGCCCTGAGCGCGACTGAGATAAGCCGGCTTATAGCCTCAGACTGCGCTGATGCGCACCCTCCAGATTTTCCAATGGAAGTGAATAACTCACACAGACCTTCCTCGTCCTCATTGACTGTCACGTATACATTCCCGCATCCTGTCAGCACCTTTTCCGTGCGTCCATAAGTCACCTGGGGCCTCGGCCGCGGGACCATTTGGGCCCTTCCTCGTCTTACTGGCTGGCCTGGGCCTTCGGGCTGGGCTCCAGGTTTGGCAAGATGGGATGGCCCCGTAGAAACATCCTTCGATGTCTGGTCCATAGACTGCGTCGCAGGCTGGGTAAGCGGCTGAGCCGTACGAAGGTCCTCAGGCGCGACTTTACCTTGTCCTCCCCCAGCCCCGGCGGGTGAACTCACCTGCAAGACCTGGGATGACCTGCTTTTGTCCCGATATACGGTTACACCCTTGCACCCGAGGTCATAGGCTGTGAGGAAGATCTTCCGGACATCGTCTATAGTAGCGTCATATCGCAGGTTCACCGTCTTAGACACGGCATTATCTGTAAATTCCTGAAAAGCTGCCTGTATCTTCACATGCCATTCCGGATCAATGTCATGTGCGGTCACAAAGACCTTCTGGATATCCTCCGGCACCTCTGCCATTCCTTGAACAGATCCGATCTCCGCTATCTTTTCCATTAGTTCCTTGCTATAAAATCCGCGCTCTTTTGCCATGGCCTCAAAAAGGGGATTCACTTCAACCAGACGGTCGTTATCAAGCACATTCCTCACATAGCACACAGCAAATAGGGGTTCTATTCCACTGGAGGCATTTGCGATGATGCTTATTGTCCCAGTAGGCGCTATAGTGGTGGTGGTGGCATTCCTGAAGGGTCCTTCCCCGCGCTTATCATAAATACTACCTTCAAAGGCCGGAAATGCCCCCCTCTCCCTGGCCAGTTGCGCCGATTCATCCCGCGCGATGCGTTGTATAAAGGACATAACCTCTTTGGCCGTGGATACGGCTTGTTCACTGTTATATGGAATCCCGAGGCGTATAAGCATATCAGCGAATCCCATGACTCCAAGGCCGATCTTGCGGTTTTTCTGAACCATCTGGGCGATTTGGTCCAGGGGGTAGCGACTTGCATCGATGACATCATCAAGGAATCTCACTGAAGGTCTTACAGTATCCTCCAGGTGATCGTAATCTATTTCAGCCTTGCCCTTTTCACTCTGCTTAACCATATGTGCGAGGTTAATAGAACCAAGGTTGCAGGCTTCATAGGGAAGAAGTGGCTGTTCGCCACAATTGTGGGCATAGATGCCGTTGGCATCGAAGGCACAAATACCGGGCACCTGAACGTCATAGACGTCTTCAACGCCGTCATCTTCGATGTCCGATATCGTAGCAACGAAACGTTCACGGTTCATCCTGCGCCGGTAGGACATCAGGAGAGAATGGAGCTTTGCTCTCTTCTCGCTGTCGCCAAAATCGATCCGCTCTGCAAAGAGGGCCAAGTTGTCGCCGGTGATAATCAATTCGTGCTGGGGTCTGACGTTATATTCCCGTATACCCCCTTTACCGTCTGGCAGGACACGGCTTCCGGCCGGGCGGCGCTCTGGGTAGACTATACTGGCGATACCTAGACGCATGAGCATGCGTTGGACGGCGTATAAAAGATCGAGGTTGCTCTGGGCTAGGCGAATGCTAATTCCCTTTTCATGGTTCCCCTGGACCGAGGCATCGCAGTCAAACAGGCCCCTTAAGAAACCCTGGTACCCATCTGAGGAAGCGCGTTCAATGGCCGGGGTAATGGTCTTATTGCCGGGGGTCATCCCTACTCGTTGGGCCAGCGTTCTTAAACTAGCTAACTTAAGGCGGAATTCTTCACGACCTCCAACGGCCATCCAGCCGCGGAAATCGGAACGATGGGGTAAGGATCTGGCGTAATTTGATGCCAGTTCCATAACTGTTTCTGCACCGCTTGTTTCTAGAGAGGACGAGCTACCCACAGCCTGCTTCCTGGCCCAGACAGAAAGCACGGCGCTGTCCTGCTTTAAGACACCATCGCCAATGAGGAGCCCCAGGAGATAGCCTTCACCTTCCGTTAGTTCACCGGGCCAACCAGACAGGATACGGTGGTTATGAAGGAGAATCTGGTCGCCCGGCTGCAATTCTGTTACCGGGACCCACTCCGGAGTAATACGATAACGAGTCTGCTCAGCCACTCGCAGCACTCGGTGGTCGGCGGTGAGCCGGACGCTGTACCCCTCCCGGGTGCGAAGCCTTACGACCGGCCTGGTTGCTGTCTTGAAGAAACCCTCCTTGCCTGTAGCGTAAGGTCTACCGTTGATTATTGCCGTGAAGGGCCGGCCTACTAGCTCCCGGACCTGCCGCGGCCCCTCACCAGTCATCACCCAGGTATCAGCGGTTACGCAAGGATTCGTGCTCTCTATGGCTCCGAGCTGGGGGGTAGGATTATCGTTATTGATTCTGTCGATGAAGACGATACCTGGTTCTCCGTTTTTCCATGCGCCTTCCACTATCGCATCAAAAATCTCGCGCGCCGGAATGGTCTTCACTACCTTGCGGGTTCGCGGGTTTATAAGATCAAAGGGCTTGTCATCCCGAACCGCTTTCACAAAATCGTCAGTTACAGCCACTGAAATATTGAAATTCGTAAGCTCAGTATCATTCTCTTTGCAGTGGATGAATTCCATGATATCTGGATGATCCACTCGCAGTATTCCCATGTTAGCGCCTCGGCGTCGTCCACCTTGCTTTACGGCGTTTGTCGCGGCGTTGAAAACCTTCATGAATGACACGGGACCGCTGGCGATGCCACCTGTGGAGGAGACTTCATCGCCTTTCGGCCTCAAGCGCGAAAATGAGTATCCGGTGCCTCCTCCGGATTTTTGGATAAGGGCAGAATATTTCACAGCATCGAAGATCCCCTCCATCGAATCCTCTACAGGCAGGACAAAACACGCTGCCAGCTGCTGCAATTCACGCCCCGCGTTCATCAGGGTTGGGGAATTAGGCAGGAAATCAAGGCTAGCCATTAGGTCATAGAACCTCTCTTCCATGCCCTTTACGAAATCGGGATCCTTTCCGTGCACTTTCCCTTCCACTGACGCCACATTAGCCGCTACGCGGCGGAACATATCTTCCGGCGTTTCGACGACCTTCCCGTCTTGCTTTTTGAGATACCTTCGCTCGAGGACGGTTATAGCATTTGGAGACAACTTTAATGCCATGAGAAGTCACTTCCTTTTCGCAGGAGAGGAGAATCTGACGCAAGAACAGGTTTCCCTTCTTTGATCCCCGCGAATACATACAATATATTGTGGTAAGAAGAATCTACCATAACAATATATTGTGGTGCAAACTCAACGCCTATCCATATGAAACGACATAGGATTATGGACAGCCAGAAATCATATTGGACGAGAGCATCCGCCCTTGGGTGCGACTTTCCTGGTCCTCCTGTTGGCGGTTATGTGGCATTATAGGAAATAGTTGAAATTCAAGGAGTTTCGCCGGGCCCCGAGGACCCGGCGCGATACGGTGACCACCGCGATCATATCTTCAAGGGCGGAAGTTTCGAGGAGATTCCTGCACCGCTCTTGATATGCCTGGCTTCCCCCATTTTCCTAATGAACGAGGCCACTCTCTTATAGACCAGGAATGTAATCGCGGAATTGATCCCTGCTTTCACTATATTGAAGGCTATGATCCACCAGATGACGCTCATCACTTTCGCTGTAGTCCACCCGTACATTCCATAAAAAATAGGCGTGAAGATAATATTGGCCGGGGTCATCACAGCTGTCATCGCTACGGTGCCGGCGGCTAGAGAAATGGCGGCTCCTGATTTGGTGTGGATGCGACGATAGAGCAGGCTCGATACGCCAACGAGCGCCCCGGTTGCCAGAAAATGCATGAATGCTCCGAAGGGGCCTCCCAAGCTAGTGATAAGCGCCATGAGCAGGGCAACTACCGCGGTGACGAGGATTCCTGCCAGGGGGCCAAAGGCAAACCCTACTATGAGGATTGGCACATCCGCGGGTTCATAGATCAAGTCTGGCACGGCAGGAAAGATGGGAAACCTTATTAAGATGGAAAGGGCTACTGACACCGCGGAAAGGATGCCGAGGGTAACGATGGTTCTAGTTCTGGTCATATCTCTAGACCTCCTCATGTTTTTGCCGAACCCAACGGGGAAATCGGATATGCTCTAGAAGGTGGAGCAAGATCGGGAGAATCGAAAGGGCCCTGGAATTCCTCCAGGGCCCACAGGTTTGTCGTGTCTTGCCAATGAATTGTTCATCCAAAGGCAGATTCGCGCGATAAAACCTTCTTCCATCCGGACTTTACCGTCGGTCCCGGGTTCTCACCGGGTCAGCCGCATCGAACATGGGGTTCTGTGCGGGTCGCGGACTCAACCCTCAAACGAGAGGGTACCACCACCGGTCGGGAATTTCACCCTGCCCTGAAGGTTCGGCATTTCTATTTGATGTTCTCTTCGATTTGAATGATAGCACTATTTTGAAGGGTTGGCAATATGGTAAATTGCCGCATCGCCGTTTGCCATATATGTTGCCACATATGGACCTTTGTGGAGGCTCTGCTATTTCCATCCGGCAGATGGTCTCCCTTAGATTTGATTGTCTATGAGATTGAACCTCGCTCGCCATCTTTGTGTGAACTAGAGTTGGGAGGGAAACGAGGGGAATGGACAACTGTAATACTTTCCAGGGTTATATCTGTCTCTTCGGTCCCGCGCCCTTTACGAATGCGTACCTCCGCATGGGGGATGAACACAGACACCTCATGGGGAAGATCTGAGGTGAACCATCGTCTCATGAATATGGTCAATTCGTTTAGGGCCAGGCTGATTTCATCGAGGGTGGCCGGTGATTGCGACGCGCTTCCCTCAGGAGAAGCAGGGGGCCTCGGTAGCACAAGACCCTTTGATGAAGCGAGGCGCCTGTGCACATGAACAGGACCACTTTTTCTAAAGACCTGCAGGAATTGCCGCAGCCAGTCCAGAGGCCGGGCTGCCAGATCTTTCAGGTTCACCAGGCATCCCCTCATATTAGATGCAATACTTCTTTCCGGGGCAATGTCCTCTTATGTTCAAGGTATGCTTTCTCAAGGCAAATTGCACCCGTGGCGTGTCTATTCATGATGCATATGTGGGCTAGCGGGAGTTTCCTAGTTACGTCTAAAGAAGGCCGGAAACCCTTGATACATCTGGATTTTCTCATGTTACCTAACGAAGTGCGACCATCGACTGAGTGATGACATCAGTATGTCACGAGAAAATGCCCCGAAATATGTGTAACTTGACATGTAAAAGAAGGAATTCTGTCATGCTATGTCGGACTATCCTGTACCTAATAATCCAGGAGGCGTCGGCATGGCAACAATCGTCAAGAAGAACATAAAGGGACACATCTACTACTACGTGGTGCAAACAGGATGGGTGGATGGAAAGTCACGAGTGGTATGGCAGAAGTACCTGGGTAAGGCAGAGGACATCGTGGCTAAGCTGGAAGGCGCCGGGGCAGAGCCGCATATGGCACGAGTATTCTCGTCCGGGGCGGTGGCAGCATTGTATCAGGTGGCAACGGAGTTGGCAGGCGAGTGTCAGGATGTAACGCTCATCCTGGACAAAGGTAATAATTTCAAGAAGAACATACTCCGGCTTTCGGATGCTATGGGGTTCGTGGGATCTCTCGTGCCAAGCCACTATCCGGAGCTTTTAGCGGTGCCAAAGACTGAGTTTGTGCCCCTGGAAGGCTCCCAGTTTGGAGGCGTGCTGGCGTATCGGACCAAGAAAGAGGTATTCGGGGCGATGCGCACGGTGGTAGCAATGTATGCCTACTCAAACTCTCGGTCTGGAGGCGATGCACCGGCTAGCCAGTTAGTAACAGGAGTACAAGGTCGGAAACCCTTGTGGTACCTGGGTTCTCGTTTTTGTCTGTTCGCTAACTAGGAAAGTCCCGCTAGGTGGGGAATAGAGCGTCCCTACCTGTATTTTTATGTTGCGCTGGCATCGTTAGGGCAGTAAAGCGGACTGCCTGCCCTATGTGCTCCCATTATTGAGATTGGGTGGCCCGCCAGCTCGATACACCACATATCCCGTAGATAATATCTCCTTCAAAAATCCATCTCGTTCACTACTTTCATCTATCAGAACTGGCTCGATCCTGATATCTACGTTTCTTCTCAGTTGGAATAGCTTCATGTGAGCATCTAAGAGGTCTCCATCGAACTTATCAACTACTATGGCTACGTCGATATCGCTGTCAGGCCTTGCGGTACCCTTAGCATATGAACCGTATAGGATCACCATTTTGGCAGGAAAACGTCTGCTGAGTAGCCTTGAATACTTCTTCACGAGCTTTATAGCTTCTGCCTTATCCATTGCAAGAACCCCCCTTGTTTCACTAACTATGATCGCACAGCGTTCTAGGTTTAGATATTGAAGAAGCTTAGCCTTATAGGTAGGGTATCGGGCCTCAATATTCAGCGGTTCCAATGTATCCAAGAAGTCCTTTTGTTTTTCATTGAGCAGATCGTATAGTCCTGAACGCTTCGCGAGGTAAGATAGGTTATGTGTATATGGCGGATCATTGCGGTTGATGAATACATAATAACCTTTTAGAGCTTTTTCGACAGCTTGATGACACATGAAGCCTACGTATAGCAATCTACTCGTAGATAACATAGCTTCCGCGGTCTCCAAATCATAATCGGACATTTCGATCCAATAAGCTATTCGTTCTTGCGTAGCTATCAGGCCCCCGCCTCTATGCTTGTAGCTATCATGTCTTAATTCTAACCTGAAAGGTAGGGTTTCGCCAAGTACCTGTTGAGGTATTATGGATGGGTAAGCTCATATTTGATATGGGTCAAATATATAGGCTCCCGGCTAATTCTCTGGTATATTTGCAGCAGGAAACGGAGCATTTTCATCGAATTCTTCTTTATCTTATTTCAGTAATCTCGCATGAGGTTGTCAAAAGCCATATTTTCCATATGTATAGGTTGCTCAAAATGCGCCTAGAGTCTGAGCCATGGGATGATGGCGCATGGGCGCTTGGCAGCCACGGGGAGCAGGGCTTTTGGCGATGAGTTTAGTTGCTTATAGTTTTTTAGGCTTATAAAGACTGCATATATGATTATCGAACTTGTGAAAGAGGGAAGGAAGGCGGCACAGATGAGGCTGTTGATGTTTCCCACATTTTGTCAAATCAGCCCGGTTGAATCGCGTAAAACCGTCGTCGTGCTCGGCCAAACTGGCAGCTTCCAGGGAAGTTCAACAGTCTCTTAGATGACCAATTTAGATGACCAATTAGGTTTGCACCGCGCCTGGGATAGGCACAAAGATATAAAGCGCAAGGACCGATGAGGGGAGGGAACGGCGCATAAATTGCGCCAGTATCATGAAAGAGACTGTGGGTTTTGGGATCATAGGTTGCGGGGTGATATCAAAGTCACATGCTGCTGCCATTTCGAAAGCTTCCGGCGCTAGATTGGTGGCAGTGGCTGACATCGTGGAGGAAAGGGCCAAAGCCCTTGGGGAATTATATGGGGTGCCGTACTACACTGATTACAAGGATCTTCTATCTCGTGATGACGTAGACGTGGCTAATATATGTCTTCCGAGTGGACTCCATATGCAAGGATGTATCGATGCTGCAAGAGCGGGCAAGAACATCATCTGCGAGAAACCGCTGGAAATCACTCTCCCTAAGATTGACAGGATTATCGAAGAGGTGAAGAAGAACGGGGTAAAGCTGGGTGTCATATTCCAAAGGCGTTTCCAGAGGTCAAGTAAGCTCATTAAAGAAGCGATCGATTCGGGCAAGCTGGGCAAGCTCATTTCCGGGAGCGCGTATCTTAAGTATTACCGTACCCAGCAGTATTATGATTCTGGGGCATGGCGGGGCACCTGGGAGCTTGATGGCGGAGGCTGCTTGATGAACCAGGGAGTTCACGGGATAGACCTCCTTCAATGGTTTATGGGGCCTGTGAAGAGCGTATATGCAGTTACTGATATTGTAGCCCATGAGAGGATCGAGGTAGAAGACATCGCCGTAGCGATGGTCAAGTTCCAGAATGGTGCGGTAGGGGTGATAGAAGGGTCGACCTCATGTTATCCTGGCCTGCCGACAACACTGGAGGTATATGGAACAAAGGGCACGGTTACCCTGGCGGAAGAGGCCATTACGAGATGGGACTTTATCGATGCAACTCCTGAGGACAAGAGCTTGATGGAGAGGCTCAAGGCTGAGGGAGAGGCTGAAGTGAAGAATATAGATCGATCCGACCCTGCCGCAGTCGTGGGACATGGTCACCTCCCTCAGATCGAGGACATGGTCGCAGCGATCCGTGAAGGACGGGATCCGGCTATCGTCGGAGAGGAAGGGCGAAAGGCCGTCGAGGTCATCCTGGCTATCTATGAATCTGCCAGGACAGGGAAAGAAGTAGAATTGCCGCTTGCTTGAGATTCACTTGGCAAATGAATTCTTTCTCGTGCTAATGCCGCCGGGAAGGCGGGGAGGAGTATTCGACCCCCTGCGTCGTCCTTCACTGATTGATGGCGCCGGGGGTTCCCGTTCCCGGATTTTTGGGCGGTTCGTCCTCATAGACCCCGGGAATGGGCCAGTGCGGTTGAAGGAATTTCGGGGACGGCAGCGAATACCTTCAGTAGATGCAGGTTTAACGTTTGACCGATTTGCGAGGAGGAAAATTGTTGAGGCGTGCTGAGCATTCTCCTACCATATTGGATGTAGCCAGGGAAGCAGGTGTGTCTTATACCACGGTTTCCCTGGTACTCAATAAAACGCCTGGGAGGAAGATAAGCGAGGCGACTCGTAAGCAAGTCCTCAAGGCCGTGGAAAAGCTTAACTACCAGCCCAATATCGTGGCTCGAAGCATGAGGACTAAGAGGACTCATACAATCGGCGTACTTATTTCTGATATATTCACCCCGCTTTTTTCACAATCTATCGCTGGCATAGAAGAGGTCGCTAGTCAGCATGAGTATGATATCATAGTATGCAACGTAGGGGCCCAGGTAGATTTCGAGAGAGAACGTATTAGATTTTTGCTTCAAAAACAGGTTGACGGGGTTATCCTTGTCTCGCATTCAAGGCCGGTAGATAATTCTCATCTCGAGGCACTGCAATTGAAAGGCATGCCCCTGGTATTGGTGAATCGGGATCTGCAGGACCCAGATATCAGCAACATTCTCATTGATAATGTTCAAGGGGCGGCATCTGCAGTAGAACACCTTGTGAAACTAGGACACAGGAGGATCGCAGGTATAATGGCGCCGCTCACCGGGCCTTCTTTCTGCAGAGCTTCCATGAGGAGTTTTGAAGGCTATAAATATGGGCTCGAATCGGCCGGCATCCCTTATGATGGGAGACTTGTGGTCGAAGAGCCTGATCTCCCTGCCAGCGAGGTTGCAGGATACAAGATGGCGAAAAAGCTTTTTGGCAGTCTCCAGCCCTCAGATCGCCCCACGGCTATATATTGTGCCAATGATTTCCTAGCATTTGGGGCTATCCGGGCTCTCTACGAAGAGGGGATGCGAGTTCCGAATGATGTAGCGATAGTAGGTCACGACAATACTCGGGCAGGATTGTCGTTTATTCCAACCCTTACTTCTGTAGCGCAGCCGCTATTGGAAGCCGGGCGCATAGCTGCAACGATCCTGTTTGACAAGATCTCTGGCGAGAACTTAGAGCCCGTCCAGATGAAGCTTCCCTGTAAGCTGTTCATTCGGGAATCATGTGGAGCGCGCAAGGGGTCAGATGCCAAGCTGGAGATATGGGAACGGGATTCCGGGTTTTTGCTTACATGAGGATTCTCCTGAACTAGGGGTAATGTTCCACGACGATAGTTACAATGTCCGATCTGGTCAAAGGTTTTGCCGACATGATATTACACAATAGGCCTATTTGCTGATCAGATGCTACTTGAAGATCAATATGTTAGTCTATCATTGGAGGGATTCAGATGAGTTGTTGTAAACATTCACAGCAATGCCCCGCAGATTCGGTCGTCATCAACCTTCTATGCGGAAATGACGCCCGCGTCCAGGGCATGATGCCTGGCTGGGATGTTGAAATTGCGAGGCAGAAAAGCCTGTTCTTCGTCGCCCCTCAGGATTTTGCCGGGCATATCGAGAGGGTCGTCTCTGCCATGTATGGAAAGATATCGCCGGACCAGCATGAGGTTACAAGGCGGTATATCGCTTACCTCATCGGAATTGCGGATTCCCTGAACTCAATTCCAGATTTGAGCCACAACCTGAGGTCAAAGGTTCTCTTTGGGCCGAACATCCTTTGCGACAAGGACTTGTGCCATGCGCAGGAAATCATCCAGGGGGCACTTTCAAGGCTTGAGCACGATGCGCCTGAAGATATGAAGGCTGTCCTCCTGCAGATGAAACGAGATGACCTCGCCCCCAACAAGGGCGACAATCTCTTTGCAGGATGGGCACATGAATGGCAGGCCCGCACCGGGCGGGATCCATATGGGAACCCTCATGACTTCCTGGAATGCTTCAAAGAACTCTATTCGCCGCAAAGCTATTATGTATCACTTTATATGGCACGCGAGGAAGGTAAGACAGAGACCCAGTTCTTCAATGACTATGGCCTTCAGGCAGCAAGGTGCCGGAGGGTAGGCAGCCTGGGCGGCACCACCAACCCTGTCATCGCTGTCTCTGGTGAGGATGACATGGATGGGGTCAAGAACATCTGGGGAGCTGAGGCGGAGGAATTCATCAAGAGCTTCCCTAACCCGTGGAAGGATGTGCGGAGGGTAATCGCTGAGGAGCAGGTACGGCTCGGAATGCCTGATGACTGGGCGGCGACGAAATTCACGGAATGGGTTGTCGTAGATGCTATGCTGGGGTTAAGATCTGTATTCCTCCTTCGCGGGCTGGGACGGGTGGCGTTCCAGCTCAGGCCCGACTGGCATGACGATGAGAAGAAGCTCACCTACGCAGGTGGGGAGATCTACGCCATCTTGTGCAGCAGGGTCAAGGCGTTTGATGATATCCTGCTTGATGGGGCAGATAAGATATATCAGTCGCTATGCGCGCGGCGCATCGGGAAATCCAACAATCATTTCAAGATAGCCTGCACGGGGCGTGCCGCCATCAATGTGGTCAGGGCATTTAATGCAGGATTTCATCCTGATTTTCCGGATGCCCTCAAGGAGAGGATGTTCACAAATGTCACCTTGTCATATGAGGTGCCGCAGATGGTGGCGGCGAGCCTTGCAACAGAGGAAGGGATCTCGCTTTTCGAGTCCCGGACTGGCGAGAAGGCGGATGATGGCATTGGTGGGTCTGTAGTCACCAGCATGATAGGGAGATTCAACGATGCTATTAGGGCCTATCGCGTAAAGAGCCTCCTTGAGGCGCTTCCGCAGGATAATCCGCTGCGTCAGAAGATAAATCCTGGTGCTGTCAAGAGCCTCACTGATGCGGATATTTCAAGCCCTGAATTTGTGAATGCAGTAAAGCAGGCAGGGATATCCTTTGACCCAGAGGCTGAGGAGGATGCCATAGACCATGCAGGAACGCTCCTGACCAAGAGAACAGTTTTGCTGCTCAAATCAAAGTATGGCATGAAGAGGACCAGGATACTCACAGCCTCAAAGAGGAAATTCCACCAGAACACCGACCTCCTTGGGGTTCCATTCTCAACAGATTTCGGTAACATCCAGCGAAATTCCCTTGACTTGTGGAAAGAGGGGAGACTGGGCATAGAGAACTGGAACACCATCGAGGAAGGCATGAACCCGGATGGAACCCCAGCCAAGGGCAGCATATGGGAGAGGCGAGAGATGGTCTTGCGCAGGATATGGCCAGACTGGGCGAAGGCTTATGACCCTGACGGACTTAAGCCTGAAGAATATATCGACAGCATCTATGTGCCGCCAACCCTTAAACAATTCCTGGGATTCTGGGATGAGAATGTGGCGAGAGCCAAGAGGGCGAGGGAGGCGGTTGGCGGTAAGTAGTGGCTGCCGCCGAGTTAACCAAAATTGATATTTCCAGAGTCCTGAAATACCGTACCATATTAGACTTCACCCCCATATTCGTTCCATCGGGTATGGGGGTGAGACATATATGAGTCAGTTGGCCGGTCTCGTATCATATAGTTATCCCATGAACCTTGGGATCGAACCGGAATATGCGATGATAGGAAAGCCAGCCGCTATGCCTAAAGCCGAAGTAATTGCGACGCATTCCCACCCAGGATCATTTCCTTTTCCGAATCCGAAATCCTCAAGGTTTCTATCTTAAGTTTTTCAACAACTGGGTGTAATGCAGGGGCATCTGAACCAAAAAGGATTTTTGATGGGCCAAGCTCTTTAACTGCCTTTTCAATTTTACATTGGAAGAGCACGGTAGATGTCTCCAAGAATACATTATCCAGTTCCTTGGCCATCTCAATGCACCTGTCATTAAGTTCAAGATTCCACAGGCCGCCCATATGGCCCAGGATTATGGGCACATCTCGAAATTCTTTTGCAATCTCGTAGATGTGATTTAGATTTTCAAGGGCATGGAATAAAACCGGAACCCTATATTCTCTAATAACCTCCATATAGATCCTTGTGCATTCCGGTTCCGATGCGCCCCATGGGAGGGCGAGCTCGCCTATACCCTTTAGACCGAGATCCTTAAGAGCATAAGTAGCCTCGCGGGCCGCCTGCCCTGGAGATGCCACGTTTATCCTTCCGAAGCCTATCAGCCTCTCAGGGTATTTGTCTGCAGCCGCCCTGATCTCCTCATTTGCCTGATTATATGCATGATAATAAACTGGGAATACTACGGTCTTATCGATATGGGCCTCGTCCATTAGGGTTACAATCTGGTCGGCCGTGATTCCAAATTGCATGGGTATTCTCGTTACCCCCTTGCCCATATGAGCATGAACATCAATAATCATACTGACTATACCTCCTTTAGCCTTTCAATGCTCCCATAGTTATACCTTCTATGAACTGTCTTTGCGCAAAAAGATATATCAAAAAAATCGGGAGAGTGGTCAAAACCGAACCTGCAATCCTGATGCCCCAATCTACATAATACATGGAGCCGAGTAGCGCTAGAGCTAGTGGGAGGGTACGCATAGCGCTTTCAGATATGACGATGAGTGGCCATAGAAAATTGTTCCAGGATCCCATGAAGATAAACGAACCAAGCGTTGCGAGTCCCGGTCGTATTACGGGGAGCACAACCTGGGAATATATCATAAACTCGTTACACCCATCAATCTTCGCAGCATCTATCAACTCATTAGGGACAGTCTCCATGAACTGTTTTAGAAAGAAAATGCTATACCCCCCCGTCATGAACGGCAGGATCAGTGCCCAATATGTGTCCAATAGGTGCATAGACCGGATGATCAGGAATGCAGGGATGAGTGTCACCGTGCCGGGAATCATTTGGGTAGCCAAAACCCCCATAAAAAGGGGTTTTGATCCTGGGAAAGGTATTTTGGCAAAGGCATAGCTTGCTAATGAGGCGAAAAATAGGCATGAGATAACTATAGCGGCTGATACAATACAACTATTTAAGAAATAGCGAAGAAATGGAATCTGTCTGAAGACCTCGATATAATTTTTAATAGTAGCCGCCTTAGGAATAAGATGGGGCGGGTAGTCAAAAATGTTGCTCTCGTCCATCAATGATGCTGAAACCATCCAGATCATTGGAAGGATTGCGCCAACCACCCCGATGCTGAGCAATATATATGAAAAATATCGCAACATACTCCCGGTTTTCATCATGAAGCCCCCCTACCTAGTCAAGCCGCCTGAAAAGCTTAAACTGAGCCAAAGAGACTGCTAGAATAATTACAAATAGAAGATAGGAAATCGCTGAAGCATAACCCATCTTATAATACTTGAAAGCATTATTATAGAGATAGTTTACCAAGGTGAGAGTGCTGTCTGCTGGGCCTCCCTGGGTCATAACGTACACCTGTTCAAATACCTGAAACGAACCTATTAATGTCAACACCATGACCAGGAGGATTATGGGTCTTAGCATAGGGATCATAACCTTGGTCATGCACTGCCAGTCAGTAGCCCCATCTATTTGCGCGGCCTCAATGATATCCCGCGGCGTGTCTTGGAGGCCTGCAAGAAGGATGACCATATTATATCCGGCACCTTTCCAGATACTCATTATGATAATTGCAGGCATGGCCCAGAGAGTATGCTCTAACCATGGCACCGGGGGAATATGAAGAATGCCAAGCATATAATTTAATATGCCAAAATGCGTATTGTAGATCAATTGCCACAGAATAGCTGCAACTACTGTAGACAGAACCACCGGCAAGAAATAAATGCTGCGGAGCCAGATTTTCATCGACCTATTGGGGATTCCATGTACTAGCAGAGCTAATATCAATGAAACTGGAACTCCGACAAATACTACACCTACCGTGTACTCTAAGGTATTCCATGTACTTTTGGCCACTAGAGGATCCATAAAAGCATTCTTGTAATTTGCAAATCCGACCCACTTTGGGGTTTCCAGTATGCTCCAGTTGGTTAAGCTCAGATAAAGTGATGCAATAACTGGAGCAACTACAAAGATTAGTAGGAGAATAAGGGACGGTAGTACAAACAAATAACCAACATAGTACCGCCTCAGATCCCGGATCAAAGCCTGCAGCTGCGGGTGCCTTGTGGCACCCGCAGCTACCCCGCCGCTCATAAAGGTCATGAGAACTAATCCCCCTTTATTATCTGCCAAGAGTTCTCTTCATACTATTGGCAGCCTCATCTAAAGCAGCTTTTATAGGTCTTTTCTCATAGATAACCTGTTGCAGAGCACGGTTTACAATGGACTGCATTTCAGTTACCTGTGGAATATTTAGCAATACCCTGCCGGATTTGATCTGCTCAATAAACACGCCGAGAGCTGCTTGACCTCCAAAGTAAGGCCACTCTTTGAGGATCTCCGGATCTTTCCAGACGATACTGCTCGCCGGGAGCGCTCCGAGAAGGCGATTCATTTCGAGCACATTCTCCTTTTGGCTCGCGGCGAATTTCATATATTCATAGGCGACATCAGGATGCTTGCTCTGCCTAAATATGCCCATGCTTGTTCCACCAAGGAAGGTACCCTCATATTTATCTCGCGGGAGAACCGCAACCCTCCACTTCCCCGCCATCTCCGGGCATGTCTTGCTCAATGGGCCTAGATACCAAGGCCCACTAAAAAGAATGGCCGCCGTGTCCTTTTTAAGGAAGAGCTCTCTATTCATCCCCTGTGGTACCGTGATAGCAATCTTCTCTTTAGAGAGCAGTCCTTCGTAAAATTCAAGAGCCCTTTGCCCGTTTTCATTGTTGATTATGGGATTACCGTTGGAATCAAGATAGTTGCCTCCTGCCTGGACTAGGAAACCCTGGAACTCAAAGATACCTGGCTGCAATAAAACACCATAAGTTTTCCCCTTAGTCAGTTTCTTACCGTATGATACCAGGTCCTCCCATGTTACTGGTGGTTTACTAGGATCAAGACCTGCCTCCCTAAACATATCAGCTCGGTAGAACATAGCCCTAGTATCGATATCATAGGGGAGGCCATAATGCGCCCCTTTCCATTCTGTCATATTCCAGATTTCTGGCAAAAACAGGCCTTTCAACTCTTTAACATTATATTTGTTTAGATCTACCAGTGCTCCCTTATCCATAAAAACAGGAAGCCATGTTCCATCAAATATAGCAATGTCAGGAGGGTTGTTTGCCGCATAAGATGTGAGAAGCTTTTCTTGTGCCTGCTCCCATGGCAGTGGCTCTATCTCGATTTTGACATCCGGATGTGTTGCTTCAAATCGCTTTGCAATAGCTTTATGGCTATTAGCCATTCCAGTCTCTCCAATGATCCTTAATGTCACCTTTTCAGCAGCGATTGCCTGAGGACCAGATAGCGAAAAGATAAGCATAGCTGAAATAATAGCAACCGCGATACCCATATGCGTTGTGTTCTTCCTAAGCATAGAAATCATACCCCTTCCATTTAAAGTTTCTACCGATTCACGCCATCAAGGCACCTAGTATTAGTCTCCTAATAAGGCTCAAGCCTCATGGAAGCTGATTTTGATGCGCCGCTCATCACCCCCTATATGATTCCATTTAGTGAATACCGGCGGCGAGGTATCCGGTCACTTTGCCCCTAAGATCTTCTCAAGATACTCCCTCGATTTAATCATCTCGTACTCTATATCGGGTACATTGCCTATATCTATGCCAATATAGCCCTTATAGCCTACCTGCTGAAGGGTTAGGATTATATTATCCCAGTCTATTGCGCCTTTCCCGAGCCCAAGATGGAGGTTTTCCTTACCATCGTTGTCAG
The DNA here is from genome assembly GCA_013178415.1 of Bacillota bacterium. NCBI lineage: Bacteria > Bacillati > Bacillota > Bacillota bacterium. Next base: position 157,800 of record JABLXA010000008.1, read on the forward strand.
ACGCGTGTACGTAAAAGATCTTATCTTTTAATTTTGCGATGGAGAGGGCTAAGATCTCCTTTTGCGCAAAGAGATGGGCAGTATCAAAGACAACGCCCAGATTGCTGGATCCAACATCCCGCAATAACATCAGCATTGCATCGGTATTACTTACACTTTCACCAACTCTAGGCTCCACACATAGTCTAAGCCCCTCTCTCTGGGCTATATCCGCGCACCATCCTACGGTATCTACGAGGACATGCCAGAAGTCTTCCCATTGAAACCCAATGGGAATAGCTGCATTGACTCTCATAGCAAATTCAATTTGGTTTTCATATGGGATGTCTCCATTAACTTGAACTGGCGGGAAGTATGAGTCAAGCTGGATAGTGTCACATCCAAGGTATGACGCCACATCTGCGGCTTTTTCGAAATTCAGCTTTGCTCTTTTACGTCGCTCTTTATCAAAGCTGACGATATCCGGAAATACCGGAACGAGGTTTACTATCCTAACCCCAAGATCACCCACAGTTTTCTTGATCTTATCTTTGTTTCCAATCACCTCGTCGAGATTCTTCTCCCCCACTGCCTCAACTTCTGCCGCAGTGAATCCCATTTTCGCTATTTCCTCAAATGCCCGAATTGTATCTTCTATCGAAGGTGGATAACCATATTTGGTAATTACATAAAGCCATGCACAACTGATTTTCACGAAACTCATCCTTTCACAAGGGCGCTTTTGTTAATAGGTGCGAAATACAGGGCATGCTACATCTGCGACTGTAGATATCTCATGTCAGTATAGCCCCATATTCCGGGCAAATCTAAGACCCGCATATTGTAATGTCACTTATCCTTTAGTTTCGGTCTAAGTATCACTACGTCCTTTGCTGGGATAATGACATTAACTACTGTCCCGTCCCCATCGGACAAAGCATGCACTTTCCGGCCCGTTATAAGATCCTCATATCCTGAGGCCTTACAATAATCCGTAACTTTGACACGAATAGAAGCTTCCTCTCCGGAAAAATTGAAACCAAATATAACTTTCTCCCCATCTGAATCAAGACAGCGGAAGTAGGTGTTCCCCGAAATCCCTCCAGATATCGTCATGATCGGGGGCGATACATTGAGGTCCCGGAGAATCTGCTTGAGAAGCTCAGGGAGGATTCCTTCTTTTGATGCGAAATAGCGGCTAAAGACTGAGGCACCTATAAGTACCGCCTTACCCTTGCCAAATGAGTTGGCTACTATTGCTGGATCGCCCTCAGCGAATCTGGCAATGACCTGAGCTGTAGGACTGGTTATCTCAAGTTCCTGCCTGTAAATCCCGCATGGTAAAGCGGAAGTTCCGTAGTCACTCTCATTGCTAGACTGATTTAACGCAGAGATCTGTATTTCCGCCTTTTCTCCGGGCCAAACGGCGATTTCTTTGCAACCAAAGACCTGTGAAAGGCCTGCGCCAGGAATTTCGTGATAACCATAATCAAGGTCATCTACTACGCCAATCCTGGCATCAGCAATTACAACCCCGCCATTCTCCACATAGTTCCGGATGGCATACCCTGTCTCTTGAGAGATTACAAACCCGAAGGGGATGATCAAGGCCTTGTACCTTTGAGCATATCCTTTGACAAGGTCTTCCTCATGGATAAAATCTACGGGTATCTCACTATGCCAGAGAGCCTGATATGCGCCGCGTACTGCTGTCTTAACCCCATTTTCATCCCCAATCAGACGTCGAATTAAGCGGCCTCGCAATTCAAAGGCTATCTCGCTAGATACGCTATACAATATGGCTACCTGGGCCGGAAGGGGCCTAAGGTCCGCAAAAAGAGCCGGATATCGTAAGAGCAGTGATGAGACCTCTCGGGCCGCCTCGGCCCTCTTTGATGGAGAACCATCAAAATTACATAACCCGCGGCCCGATAATTGCCATCCTCTTAGGAATGGATGCCACATCCAAAACATTATCCCTTTGGCGCCACAGGCGACACTGAGCCAACTCCACAATTTTGCCTCTTGAGGACTAACGGTGCCATGAATGAATAGGCCCGAATAAAAATGGCTCTGAAGCTCGCATATCATGAAAGGCTTACTGCCAGCTGCGGAACGGATTCCATCAAGGGTTTCCGTTATTGTCGAAACGGATTCTTCCTTCAGCAATCTTCCACCACTCTTGGGGTACAAAGAGACTCCGAGTATATCGACGCTTTGGGAAATTTTCCAATCATCAACCCCATCGCTCACCGATTTCATATTTATCATTGAACCAACCGGGTGAGCCATGACAGGATGCTTCTGGTCTATCCGTTTAACCGTATTAGTCCAGGCTCTTAGAATGGTTACGAGGTGATCTAGACAAAAGAGTCTCCAGTCTATTTCACTCATCATGGAAGCCCAACAATATTGCTGAGGTTGAACCTGTTCCCAGGAATCAAAGGTCCTTTCCCACACCATGTTGAGACGGTCGAGCGTCCCATATTTCGTTTTCAGCCATTCTCTAAATTCGGCCAATGTATACTCATCTTCCGAGGTGAAGTGCGGCTCGTCCCAGACATTCCAAGCGTAAAGTGCAGGGTGATCTTTATACCTGGCTGTAAACTGCTCCAGGAACCGTGTAACCCGGGCCTGAACCTGAGGATGAGAGAAATTTAGGTTGTGTTCCCATCTATTTGCCTGTCCTCCTTCCACAATCCATGGATCACGAAGAGATGAGATGAACCAGTCGGGTGCATATTCATACCAGGCCATTTCGCCGATTATTAAAGGTATGACTTTCATGCCATGGCGATAAGCCTCATCCATCACAAGATCGGTTAGGTCAAATGAAGGTTCATGCAAGATCGAACCTCTCTCGTCCCACCACATGACAGGAGGCCAGAGTTCGATTGTATTGAGGCCGTATTCGGCCATAAGCCTAACATCCTTCTGGATGTCAGCTTTCTTGGCGCGTCTATCAATGCAATAGACTGCCCCATATGGGAAAAATGTGTTTTGCGTCTTGCTCATCTTCTTCTACGATTCTCCTCCCGGTATCGTTTACGTGAACGTTAATGTATCGTTATTTAAAAGAAGAGCCCAGAGGAATTATGATCTTTTAGGTTCTATTCACGCAGGGTCAGGATGGATTTGGGCTGAAATATGAGATTCTCTCCGCCTCATGCCCCTGCTTAAGACAAATTTCGACACGACTTCCTTACTACGAGCCTAGGTTTGAGCACAACCCTTCGCGTCTCAAAGGAATTCCCTTTGAGTCTCTCTATCAAAATCTCAGTCCCGATTTGGCCTATCTCATATGTCGGCTGCGCTACTGTCGTCAAAGGTACCTCCAGGAATTCGGCAAATTCAATATCATCGTAGCCGATTATGGAGATATCCCCAGGGACATTCAAGCCCGCTTCAATGATGGCTTTATAGGCCCCTATGGCCAAGAGATCGCAGAAAGCAAACACTGCTGTTATCCTACTGTCTGATGCAAGTAGACTTTTCATCACATTGTAGCCTGCGGCTATTTTCAGGCTGTCACTACGGAATATCAGAGATCCACTGGCCTCAAGCCCATGGTCCTCTAGGGCTTTCCGATACCCTTTCTCCCGTTCCCTGACGCTTGATAAATGTGCCGGGCCAGTAATATGGGCTATTCTTTTATGCCCAAGCTGGATTAGAAATGAGACAGCTTCATAAGCTCCTGCCACATTATCATTGATCACATAATCTACATCAAGGTCATCCATGTGACGATTCAAAAATACGAATGGAATCTCGTCCCTGAGCATTTTCTTGAAGTATGCTGCATCTTTTTGCACCGTTGTGATAAGAATGCCGTCCACTCGTTTTTCCCTGAGTAGTTTGAGGACATCAATCTCCTTGTTAGGATTCTCATCCGTATTACAAAGAATAGCGTTATACTGTCTCTTAATGGCCGTGGCCTCTACCCCTTTCGCCAGCTGGGCATAAAAGGGGTCGCTATTATCAGGAACAACCAGGCCAAGCGTATAAGTCTGTTTCAATACTAGACTTCGCGCCAGAATATTGGGGGTATAATTCAGGGATCGGGCGATCTCAATTATCTTCTCCCGCGTCTCTGGACTAATTTCAGGCTTATTATTTAGGGCGCGTGATACCGTGTTAACAGAAACCCCGGCCCTTTCTGCTATATCCTTTATTGTAACAGCCAGATGTGGCCCCCTCTTTCCTATGCGCAGCATTCAATAAACGAATGGTATCGGTTACGTGAACGTTAATTATTCTATTCTACGGCAATCTCAGATTTCCTTCTTCCCTCCCCGTGTACCATCGAGCATCTTCGAAAACTCCAGTCATCGGCGGATACTGGATTGGCCGGCGTAGTTGAAGGCATTTCCCACCCACCTTGAGTTTCCTCTATTTCCAACCTCCCATCAAAACCTTGTCAGAAAAATGGTTCGGCCTTCCATAAAGCCTGCTTTGGTGACAACTCCCTTGTTACTTCGTACTCCATCTGTCCATCATAAACACCAAGAAAGAAGGTCAGATGGAAGGTGCTCAGAAAACCTAGAAGTGTTAGGGAATTCCAAGCCTGGCTCTATGAAAGGCTATCTGTATTATTCCCCACTTTCCATAAACAAATCACCACCCTCACAGAACTTATCGATAAAGTCTATTCCCTTGACCTCGACCGGGCCATCGATATCGTCACTCCGCTATACTCCCACACCGGAAGACCTTCAAAAGACCCTTTAGCCATGTTACGAGCCCTCCTCTGTGGGGTCTCACTCGGGATACAGAGCATAACCAAGCTCGTCTCTCTCCTTAAGTCTTTCCTGTCCTTGCCACGATCTCAGGCTTTGACCCTGAGGATACCCCAGGGGTCGGCACATTCTATGACTTCATGTACCGCCTGTGGGGTGAGGATAAAAAACGCTTCGCCATGAGAAAGAATCAACGTAAATCCCTCAAAAACAGGGAAACTAAATCATTCGTCGATGGCCCCATCTCCAAAGCAGATGAGCCTATCAGCGACACCCTAGCCTGTGCAGTCATGGATAACTCCTTCCCTCTTGATCCGAACTCTTCTATCCTCAACCAGATCTTTTATAGGTGTATTGTGGCAAAGTCCGAAATGATGGGCTTGCTCAAATCTCCTCAGGACAACAAAACTCTCCTCTCTGGCGACGGGACACTCATAGACTCCGGTGCTTCCCAACATGACATCAAAGACTGTGACTGTAGGGAATTAGTCACTGTGACTGTCCAAGGCGATTCTCTGCCCCTGACGCAAGGTTTGGCTGGGATTTCCACAACGACACCTATGTCTTCGGTTACAACCTGTATACCATTATCGCTGTCACAGACTCAGGCCCTCTCCCTGTATCCTTCGCCCTTCAGGGGGCACACACCAACGACTGTCTTATGTGCCTACTCGCCATGAACTCATATCTCCTTCCCCACAACCTCTGCCCCAAACCCCGCCTCCCGGCACACTTGAACATACAGGGTTTCAAATGATCACTTGCTCTCATGGACCCTGCTCGAAAAGCCCATTTGGGAGGGTTATACACACTAAACCCATTTGGGATTTGAGGATACACTCCTATCCCCCAAGATCTTCTCCCATCTGGAAGAAGACTTACAGCCTCCGCCACCAATCCGAACAGGTAAATAACCTCATAGAGAACTTCTACCTGGGTGAAAGTCCAAAGTTGAGAAGGCGGTATCACCTCTTTATGAAGATCATCCTGGCTGGCATTGACATTCACCTAAAAGTACAGCTAACCCGGGCATCACCAGGTATCGTGCGGGCCATAATTGCTAGGGTGTCTTAAGCTACCCCAACCTCTCCATACCCCTGGCCTGCTATTGCTCAAAACAGCCTCATCCCGCTGCCATCAAACTCCGTCCCTGTCTAATATGTACTCCATAACCTGATCTCGCCTTAGGATGTATCCTTTTACAAGGGCGTTTCTACCACTCCGTGCTAAAACCGGGAATCAAACCTCAAACACCATACCCCATCCAACCTATCCCAGGAGTTTCCGAAAGTCCTTTAATATCCATATATAGGTATTAGGTATCCTATGAACCCTATGACTATATTGGGGGCTGTATGCTCCCCAATGTGACGCCATCCTTGTCTCCCGGTAAAATGCATGGTATAATGCAAATGTGAATATAATGGGAGGGAACTCCATGGAAGAAGATGGAGCAGCTCGCCTGGGTAAAGAGAGACAACGTGGTGAACTTAAAGAACATATGAGGATTCCTAAACCAATGCTCGAAGATATTATTCAACGCATTGTGCGGATTGCCAACCCGGAGCGAATTCTCCTTTTTGGTTCTGCCGCGCGTGGTGAAATGGGTCCAGACAGCGATCTAGATTTGCTCGTGATAAAACGCGGTCTATTTAAGCGTCGTGCCCTAGCGCAAGAAATCTACATGAATCTGTTTGGCGCAGGCATCCCAGTTGATATCATCATTGCAACTCCAGATGAAGTAGAAAACTATCGTGATAAGGTAGGCAGTATTATCCCTATAGCGCTCAGCGAGGGGAGAGAGATCTATTGTGCGCAATCCCACTGATCCCAGAGAATGGTTGCGCCGAGCAAGAAGCAATCTGACGCGAGCAAAGACCCCTAGTAATGACCCACAGATTTTGCTTGAGGATCTTTGCTTTGATGCGCAGCAAGCGGCAGAAAAGGCTCTTAAAGCAATTGCAGTCGCTCTGCAAATTCCCTTTCGTAAAACCCATTCCCTTGTTGAACTTTTCGATATCCTTGGCAGGGCGGGTGTTACAATCCCTGACGATGTCAAAGAGGCGGCGAAACTCACTGTATATGCGGTGGAGACTCGCTATCCAGGTTTTTACGATGAAGTAGATGTTGAGGAATACGAAGAGGCCGTTTACCTGGCTGAGCGTGTTTTGGTATGGGCCGAGGAACTGATTTTGGCAAGAACCTAGACCTCGGCCACGCCCCTCCATATATGACTCGTTCGCGGCCAGCTCTACGGTCTCGCAAGAGTAGATTTTGTGCTTCGCGTTGTAGAATATCCGAGGGTAAGGCCGGGCGTTCGGAGTTGCTGGTTTATATACAAAAAATCTTCGCCGCTTAGCAGGATAATCGGTTTTCGCGCTTAATATACTTATTTAGACATAAAAAATTATCCCTAACCTTTCATCTATTCATCAGGTACGGGCCCCTCCTGGGTGCATGCCGTAAACCCACTATTAGAGACCATGTTTAAAGGCGAATTCCCGCGAGAAAATCAGGCCCCCAGGGAGGAGCAAAGAGACTTGGTGCTGATAACACCAAGTTGAACGTTAAACTGATAGAGATTCTTTGGGCAGTCGGGTCTATTCCCCAGGTAAGAGCCAGTCGCAAATCATAAGAACAAGGGGTGATGATCTGTGTCTTTGAAATCTAGTCTGGCAATCTTCGGAGGGCCAAAAGCGATCACAAAGGACCCGGGCGATATGTTCAAGTGGCCCATAATCACGAAGGAAGACGAAGAGGCTGTCCTTGATGTCCTGCGCCGTGGGGCCATGTCCGGTATCGACGTTACGATGAAATTTGAAGAGGAATTCGCCAAATGGCAGGGCACCAAGTATGCATTAGGGTTTAGCACGGGAACCTCCTCTTTGCAGGCAGCGATGTTTGGCTGCAAAGTGGGAGTTGGCGATGAAATTATTTGTCCAAGTGTAACCTACTGGGCCTCAGCGGCGCCGGCCTTTTCTCTTGGGGCGACGGTGGTTTTTGCAGAGGTTGATCCAAACACCCTTTGCATTGATCCCAATGATATCGAGCATCGTATCACGGAGCGCACAAAGGCGATAGTGGTTGTGCATTATCTAGGTCATCCTGCAGATATGGATCCCATCATGGATATTGCAAGGCGTCATGGGATCAAGGTTATAGAGGATGTTTCTCATGCGCAGGGTGGGCTCTATAAAGGTCGCAAGCTTGGCACCATTGGAGATGTTGGGGCCATGTCATTGATGAGTGGGAAATCCTTTGCCATCGGCGAAGCAGGCATGCTTGTGACTGATGACCGCGAAATCTATGAGCGCGCCATTGCCTGGGGCCATTACGAAAGGTTCAACGCTAAAGATATACAAACTGAATATCTGAAACCTTTCGCGGAACTTCCGATGGGCGGATACAAGTATCGTATGCACCAGCTGAGTTCCGCGGTCGGGCGGGTCCAGCTGAAATATTATGATGCCCGCTGTGCCGAGATTCGTAAGGCGATGAACTATTTCTGGGATTTGCTTGAGGGAGTTCCCGGGCTCAGGGCTCACCGCGTAGATGAGAAAACCGGCAGTAATATGGCCGGGTGGTATGCGCCGCATGGTCTTTACAGGCCAGAGGAACTTGGGGGCCTTTCTGTGACGCGTTTTGCCGAAGCTGTCAGGGCTGAGGGTTGTCCCTACTGCGTCCCAGGTTGCAATTCCGCGCTTCATTTACATCCCCTGTTCAACACATGCGATGTATATGGAGATGGAAAGCCCACGCGTATTGCCCATTCGAACCGTGATGTCCGGCAGCCCGCGGGGAGCCTCCCCATAAGCGAACAGATCGGAACCAGGGTTTATGGGATCCCATGGTTTAAGCATTACCGCCCGGAGATCATTGAAGAGTATGCAAATGCCTATCGTAAGGTAGCTGAAAACTATGAGGAATTACTCGAAGGTGACCCCGGCAACCCTCCAAACCTGGGAGCATGGCATTTTGTAAGTCACAGGTAGACGATGTGGCAAGATGCCCAAGGAATTGGTGTATGCGCCAATACTACAGCGATCAGCACAGCTAGGTTATCTAGCCTGATTTTGATGAGACCAGGTTATTTATCCTGAATTTCGATAAGAGAGGTGATGCTTACAACAAGATAATATAGAGTCGCTTCGCTTCCCAAATGAGGTTTCCAGTTCGTCAACTTCCGCAAGGGGATGTAGAAAGGAATCCAGCAAATATGTGAGGAGGTTCGCGGTGTATGAAAAGACGTCTATTGGGTCTGATTTCTCTTGTAATCGTATGTGGCCTGGCTGCAGGTATTTTATCCGTTTCTCCGGCACAGGCGAAATATAAAGAGGCACCGATGCTTGCCCAGCTGGTAAAGCAGGGAAAGCTTCCTCCTGTTGAGAAGAGACTGCCAGAGAAGCCTATAGTTGTAGAGCCCGTGGAGAAGATAGGAGAATATGGCGGTACATGGACAAGATCAGTGCCGCGCCTTGCCTCCACAATGATACATGCCCGGCTTGGATATGAACCATTGGTGCGTTGGGGTAGGGACGCCGAGAGTATAGTCCCGAATGTGGCTGAAAGCTGGAGTATATCAAATGGAGGAAGAGTCTATACATTTCGTCTACGTAAAGGCATAAAGTGGTCGGATGGCCAGCCATATACCGCTGATGATATCATGTTCTGGTACAAAGATGTACTATTCAATAAGGAACTTACTCCAGCCTTTCCGACCTGGCTTATGACTAATGGAAAACCAGTAGTAGTTAAGAAGATTGATGATTATACGGTGAGATTTGAGTTTAGCGAACCCTATGGTCTCTTTCTTGAATACATGGCCTTCGCCGGGAATTCAATAACCTATTATTGTGCGCATTATCTTAAACAATTCCACCCAAACTATGTCCCCATGGAACAGTTGAACAAGCTAGCCAAAGATGAAAAATATGATTCCTGGTATGCGCTCTTTGCAGTAAAAGCGGACCTTACGCAGAACCCGGACCTTCCTACCATAAGATCCTGGCAGCTTAAGACAACTCCGCCAGCTACCTATGTTGTGGCTGAAAGGAATCCTTATTATTGGAAGGTAGATCCCGAAGGAAATCAGCTGCCTTATATAGATAAGCTTGCCTTTAACATCGTGGAATCGCCGGAAATCATAAACTTTAAGGCCCTCGCCGGTGAAGAGGATATGCAGTTCCAGTATCTCTGGTTCGCGAATTATCCCGCTTTTATGGAGAATAGAAACAAAGGTGGATATCGGGTATTGAGGTGGCAATCAGCGGAGATAGCCTGCCTCTTCCCAGACCAGAATACCAAGAATGCGAGGCTGCGAAAGCTCATAGAAGATAAGCGTTTCCGCATAGCACTATCCCTGGCCATAGATAGGGAGGAGCTAAATGAACTCTGCTTCCTGGGAATAGGCACACCTCACGCCGCAACCTCAGTAAAAGGTGACCCGTATTATAAGCAGGAGTTTACCTCTTCATATATCAAATATGACCCCAAGAAAGCAAATCAGCTTCTAGACGAGATAGGCCTAACTAAGAGAGATCAGGAAGGCTACCGGCTCGGGCCTGATGGAAAACCGCTCGTAATTACCATCAATGTATTCCCATCAGAAGTGGCTATGACCACCGATGGCTGGCAGATGGTCGCAAAGCAGCTCGCAAGAGTAGGGCTTAAGGTCGTCATAAAAGAGGAGAGCCTCCAGCTATGGTGGGAACGCATATATGCCGGGGAAAACGAAATAGCTGGCTATGTGACAGTAGGTATGCACTGGGATGTAGATCCAATATGGTATGTTCCAACCTTCCAGAGTACCTATTGGGCCCCTTTATATGGCACATGGTACGCCACCGGTGGCAAGGGCGGGGAGGAGCCATCTGGCGATATTCGCAAGCTCCAGACTCTATATGACAAGTTAAAGGTAACAGCTGATCAAGCCGAGAAGCGCAAGCTCGGACAGGAGATACTGAAGCTCCATGCAGAGAATCTGTGGGTAATAGGATTAATGCGGTATCCATATCCAGTGGTCGTCAAGAATAATTTCAGGAACGTTCCAGAAGATGTAATTCATGATTGGCGCCTCATGGCACCGGGATATTATAATCCGGAGCAGTTCTTTATCGAGCAGAAGTAATGATGGATGACTATTGGGGGCGGGGGGTATTCCCCCCTGCCCCCATGGGACAAGAGAAGGCGATACCTATGAGAATGTACATTTGCACTGACCTTGAGGGGGTCGCCTGTGTTGCAGGCGAGGCCGATAAGCCACTCTTCCCAGGCAGCAAGCAGTATGAATTCGCCCGAAAAGAACTCACAAGGGAAGTAAACGCTGCCATTCGCGCCCTGAAGGAGTCTGGGGTCCATGAGATAATTGTGGAAGATGGGCATGGAGATGGAACCGAAGTCCTTATTTACGACGAGCTTCTCGAAGGCGTGAAAATTCTTTTAGGCGTCCCAAGGCCGAGGCAATTTCCACCCCTTGACAGCTCATTCGCCGGTGTGCTGCTTATCGGTTATCACCCGATGGCGGGCAGTGAGCGGGGGGTGCTGGCGCACAGCTATTCCTCCAGGTCCATACAGGACATGTGGCTCAATGGGCGTCGTATCGGCGAGATCGGGTTGACTGCTTTCCAGGCAGGTTCCCTTGGTATACCTGTTATATTTATCTCGAGCTGTTCAAAGGGGGTGGAGGAGGCCAGAGAATTTTTGCCAGATGTAGAAACGGTAATAACTAAAGAGGGTTTTGGCAGGAATTGTGTTCTATCTTTTCACCCTTCGGATGTCGAACGATCCATCTATACCGGGGTGAAGAGGGCTGTTTCTCGACTCGATGACTTCAAACCCTTGAAGCTTGATCCTCCTTTTGAGCTGAAGATCGAATACAAGCTCGAGTCGTCGGCCGAGGCTGAAGCTCGGAAACCGAATGCCATTCGTCTGGATGCCAGGACCATTGTCCGGCGGGCAAATGATCTATTTGATCTGATATAGTTGTCATTTAGATTCTTGATTATTGCGCAAAAGACTTGCCATTCCAGGAGGATTTTTTGAAGGAATCGCGAAGAAGTCATTCAGTTGAACGTTTGAATAGTAGCTAGAGAGGGCCTACGTAATGAAGGAGGCGCAATGAGCTGGAGCGGGATTCGTGGTAGGCTGGAGGGGACACTGCGACAATTCTGTAAAACAGCGACACCTTGATAAGAAGATATATCAGCGAGAATATGAGGTGAATGCATCATGATCATCGACGCGCACAATCATCCAGACTGGCATGGGCATGACCTGGCGAGATTTCTCGCCAATATGGAAAAGTACAATATCGATAAGACGTGGCTTCTGAGCTGGGAAGCTCCAAGCGATGAATATGATCCCAGTTACAACTATGCGATCCCGTATGTCGGCCCTGGTGGCCCTATACCTTTCGCCCGGTGCCTTTCTTATGCAGAACGTGCTCCCGGGAAATTTGTGCTGGGATATGCACCTGACCCGCGGCGTCCTGAGGCTATCGACCAGCTGCAGGCAGCTGTTGAGATCTATGGGGTGCGCCTGTATGGAGAGCTGAAATTACGCATGACCTATGATAACCCTGATGCCCTGAGAATGTTCCGCTTCTGTGGGCAAAGGGGGATTCCGGTCATAGTCCACATCGACTATGAGTTTGACTCCGGCCGGAAGTATCCCCGTCCCAACTGGTGGTATGGGGGAGGCATCGAGGCGTTTGAAAGAGCAATCCAAGCATGCCCGGACACTATCTTCCTGGGGCATGGTCCTGGATTTTGGGCACATATCTCAGGCGATGACCAATACAATAAATCCGCTTATCCGTCAGGCAAGGTTGTGCCAGGAGGGAAAGTCATCTCTATGCTGAGGAAATATCCCAATCTTTACTGTGACCTGTCTGCCGGATCGGGCTGCAATGCGCTAAAGCGCGATCTTGAATTCGCCAAGGACTTCTTACTGGAATTTCAGGATCGTCTTCTTTATGCCAGGGATTATTTTGACAATGCCCATCAGGAAGTGCTGAACTCGCTAGGTCTGCCTGATGATGTGCTGTCCAAGATTTATTCGGGGAATGCTCTGAGATTGGTCCCCCTGAGTCCAGAGTCATAGATTTCTGCCGCCTTGATTATGGCGCGATATCGGCCCGGCGCTGTCGCCCAGCGCAGATCGGGCAGATGACTGGGATCGTTTGATTTCTAATATAGGGGATGACGAAAGATGATCATTTCGGAGGTGAATGATTTCGATGATCAAGATAGGAATAGTTGGTTCTGATAATTCGCATGCAATAGCCTTTTCCAAGCTCACGAATGTTCCTGGGCCAGACGGTAAACCTAAGATATCTGGAGCCAGGGTAGTACGTTTGTTCGGTCTAGATGCCGCAAGAAATGAGGAAGTGGCGCGAGAGGGCCAGATAGACAAGATAGTCGAGAAGCCTGAGGATATGCTAGGTGAAGTAGATGCAGTTATGGTGGTGTTCAGACATGGCAACCTGCACCTCAAGTATGCGCTTCCTTTCATATCCGCTGGCATACCGACCTTCGTGGATAAACCTTTTGCCATAGATATCCAGGACTGCCTGAAGATGCTGGATACTGCAGAGAAGGCCGGCACTCTCTTAACCTCATATTCTACCGTACGGTATGCGCAGGATGTTGCAGATTTCGCAAAAGAAGCGGAGAAAATAGGGGAAGTAAAATGCGGTAGCGTCCTGGGGCCGTGCGATCTCAACAGTCAATATGGCGGGGCGTATTTCTATGGGACACACGCTATAGAAACCATGCTCCGTGTCTTTGGGTATGATATTGAGTCAATTGTCGCAAGGGAAGCCGGAGGGAATGTAGCAGCCACCGTGCGCTTTAAGAATGAACGGATGGTTTCATTATGGCTTCTCGGGCCTAAGGTAGCCGCAACATACCAGGTAGGGGCGGTAGGCTCCAGCGGGACTCTTTACAAGATACTCGATATCTCCTCCTGCTATGAGGAAGGATTGAAAGTATTCCTTGAGATGATACAAACTGGCAAGAGGCCCTTGGATAGACGCCAGCTCCTGACTCCCATAAAGGTCGTGGAGACGATCTTGAAGGCCCTTGATAGTAAAAGAGAGGAATTATTCAGTTTGCCTGTATAAGCAGGCGGCTAAGACCTGCGCAATTCCGAGGAGGGGATTATGATGGAAAAACTCGCGATCGACGGCGGAAAACCTGTAAGGACTGAACCTTTTCCACCGAGGATAATGTTTGACGAACGGGAAAAGAAAGCTGCGCTTGAGGTAATAGAGAAGACTATGACAGGAAACCAGGCGCTGGATAGGTACGGCGGCGTGCATGTTGATGCCTATGAGAAGGAAGTAGCTGCCTATTTCGGGACGAAGTTTGCGACAGCGACGAGCGCAGGGACGGCCGCTATCCATGCGGCATTGGGAGCACTGAGATTGGAGCCTGGGACGGAGGTCATTACGAGCCCGATAACAGATCCTGGGACGGTCGCACCTGTTCTTATGCAAAACTGCATTCCCATCTTCGCGGATGTGGATTATGATACGCTCAATATAACCGCCGAGACAATTGCAGAGCGGCTAAGTGAGAAGACGAGGGTTGTCATCCCTGTACATCTTGCAGGGCAACCGTGCGATATGGATCCTATCATGAAGCTTGCTCGGGAACACAACCTTATAGTCATCGAGGATGTTGCGCAGGCGCACGGTGCTAAATACAAGGGCAGATTTGCTGGTTCCATTGGTGATATGGGGACGTTGAGCCTTATGTCAGGGAAACATATGACGTCCGGTGGCCAAGGCGGAATGGTCTTGACAGATAACGAGGAATTCTATTGGAACGCAAAGAGGTTCGCCGATAGAGGGAAACCCTTTGGCTCCAGCGAGCCTACCAATTTGTTCTTAGGGCTGAATTACAGGATGACTGAGCTTGAGGCAGCTATTGGCAGGGTTCAACTCACCAAACTGGCGGACATTGTTGCCAAGAGGCGGAAGACAGCCGAAAGCCTGAGGAATGCCATGCAGGGTCTCCAGGCGTTCAGATTGTGGAAAATACGGGATGATGTCGATGCTACATACTGGTTCCTGTTCCTCCATTTTGACTCATCGAAGATGAAGGTCAGTAAGGTGCAGTGCGCGGCTGCGCTTCAGGCCGAAGGGATGCCTGTAGGCGCCCATTATGTCACTGTCATGTATAAGCAGAAATGGATACGTGACCAGGTTACCTATGGAGGGTCTAGATGCCCCTGGTCCTGCCCACATGCGAGGAAGATAGACCATTATGATCCATGCCCGCAGGCTGAAAAGGCCCTTGCTGATTACATGACTCTCTATATGCATGAAGGCTGGGGGGAACGCGAGGTCGAGGATGTGGTTCAGGCGTTACAGAAGGTGGAACATTACTATCTGAAGTAAAGTATACCTCCATGTTATGGTTATGACAGCACCGTCAGAAGGATAAAAGTGTCAGCGATCTACTCTTGGGATAGTCCCCATGCCGTCGGGGCAGCGCCATCACAGGATGGAAATGGTAACCGGCTATTTTTAAAGCAGAGTTTTCTAAAAAATAGTGGGTATGTTTCCGTATAGTAGGGCAATTTGAGCTGTGCGATCAAGTGATATTTACAGGGTTAGGTGAGCCATATGAGAGAAACAATCGGATTTGGAATAATCGGATGCGGGACAATCGGAGGCGTTCATGCAGAGGCCATCAGGAAGGTTACAGGAGTGCGTCTGGTGGCTGTCGCTGATATGGCCGAGCAGAAGGCCAAGAAGACGGGCGAAGACTATGGGGTCCCATATTATTCTAATTATAGGGATCTTCTTGAACGTGATGACATAGATGTCGTTAATGTCTGTCTACCGAGCGGTCTTCATATGGATGCTTGTATAGACGCAGCCAATGCGGGCAAGAACATCCTCTGTGAGAAGCCCCTTGAGATCACCCTTTCAAGGATAGATAAGATCTTGGAAGCGGTACATAAAAATGGGGTGAAGCTCGGCGTAGTATTTCAAAAACGTTTCCAGAACCCAAGCAAGCTTATAAAGGATGCTATTACCAGTGGCAAGCTTGGGAAACTCATCTCCGGGAGCGCCTATCTGAAAATGTATCGTACTCAAGCCTATTACGATTCAGGGGCGTGGAGAGGAACCTGGAAGCTGGATGGCGGCGGATGCCTTATGAACCAGGGGATCCATGGAATCGATCTTCTTCAGTGGTTTATGGGCCCGGTAAAGAGCGTCTATGCTGTCACGGACATAGCTGCTCATGAGAGAATAGAGGTAGAGGATGTAGCAGTGGCTCTTGTGAAATTCGCGAACGGAGCCGCAGGGGTAATCGAGGGCTCGACCTCATGCTATCCTGGGCTTCCTTCAGTTCTTGAGGTCTACGGGACGAATGGCACTGTGACCCTCCAGGAAGAGAAACTTACAAGATGGGCTTTTATCAACCCCACTGAGGATGATAAAACCCTTGCAAAGAAAGCAGCAGAGGAGGGTGGGAAGACCGAAGAGATAGACAGGTCGGATCCCCTTGCAACAGTGGGGGATAGCCACCTCCTGCCTATAGAGGATATGGCAGCCGCCGTAAGGGAAGACAAGGATCCTGCAGTTACCGGTGAAGAAGGACGCAAGTCCGTAGAGATAATACTTGCAATATATAAGTCGGCCAAGACAGGTGAGGAGGTCGAGCTTCCACTTGCTGAATGGTCCCCCGCCTGATGCTGCCTGTGTGCGGCATCATTTCATCGTTTTGGGGGTGCACATGGAAAGGAGCATAAAGTATGGGCAGCCAAGAATCTGAGAGCCCCTTCAGATGGTCCGTGGGGGTGACTGCAGCTACCTTTGCTCATCTAAGCAACATCAAATTAGACCAGTTTTACCTTGACCCTTCTGCCTGCGTAGAGGCGCTTCGTACCGGAAGAAAGCGAGTCCGGGAGATCTTCGGCGAAGAAGTGACGCTCCCTACCATATCTTGCCCGCCCGTATCCTATGGCCATATAGCCTGTCTTGGCGTAAAGGTGCTCTTCCCGGAGGATTCTGAACCCGGGGTAAGACCCATTTATACCAGTATCAATGAGGGCATCGAAGCATTGAGGCGGGGAGCGGTTTTTGAGCAAAATGACCTTTTTAAACATTATCTTAAGATTTACCACAGACTTCAGAGGGAATTCCCGGATGAGAAGGTGGTCTTCGGCGGATTTGGATGGGAAGGCCCTATCACTTCTGCAGTTCTTTTGCGAGGACAGGATTTCTACATGGATCTTTATGATGAGCCGGAAAAGGCGAGGGAATTTCTGGGGCTCTTGACTGAGAATATCATTCAGTTCATCCATTTCATCCGAAAGATAAATGGGGAACCACCGGTGAGCCCTTACAGCAGCGGCCTTGCCGATGATTTTTCCAGTCTCATTCATCCTGACTTTTGGCCTGACTTTGTGATTCCATATTGGGAGCAATATTATAGTGGCATCACTACCGGAGCCAGGACCTTACATGTAGAGAACCTATCTCCTGAGCATTTGAAATATCTTGAGATGGCCTCCATCAGTTTCTATGATCCTTCCATATCACCGAAACTCACTGTAAGGATTATCAAGGAGAGGATAAATATCCCCTTCACCTGGCGGTTTCCTGGTTTCTCATATCTCAATATGTCCCGGGAAGATATAAGGCAGTGGGTGCTGCAGGCGGTGGCAGATGGAGCCCGGGATATTCATACGATTATCGAGAGTACCACGTGTGAGGGCGATAATCCTGAGAAGGTAAGGGTATTCATCGAGACTGCAAAAACGGTAGGGTAAGTGTATAAGAATCTACATATCAGCACTCACCCGGGAGGTAGCGAACTCGCCATTGAAATTTAAATATGTCAAAAGCTGGTACCAAAGGGGATAAGGCCTTGCGAGAACTTAAGTATTTTCTTATAGTGTTCCTTCTCTTCCTTGGATCAGGGGCCACCCAGTCCTATGTGGCCCCGTACGTGAAATCCCTCGGGTTTTCATCGCTTCAGGGGACTGCGGTAGTGGCTGCGATCTACTTTGCCCAGATCCCCGCGAGATTCCTTGCCATCTATCTTGCGAATGCCTTGGGGCTTAAGGCCTCCCTTATCCTTGGTATATTAGGGTACGTAATCTACCCCCTAGCGTTCGCGGCCTCTCGGGCATACTGGCAGTTGGTGCTGGTAATGGTCTTCTGGGGGTTCACCTCTGGAGTATTTTGGACCTCCGCAGGTGTAGCCGTATTGAATGAATCTGCCAGGTCTCGCTATGGGAAGGCTTCCGGGGCTCTCTTCGCGGGTTCTGGGGTGGGGATGGCGTTGGGTGTCCTCCTTTTGGACCAACTGGTGGCCAGGGAAGGGAGTAGAGCCATGTTCATCCTGTCAGCGCTTCCTCCTGCGCTAGCCCTTGCAATTGGTTTTGCAGTATCTGCCGGAGGCCGCCTTGAATCCAAATCAACCTGGGAGGCGACCAGGGAGGGAGTCGTGAGGGCATTCAGGGAGCGTGAGGTTTCATTCGTAGCCTTGCTCCTGTTTGTCAGCGCTCTCTCCTATGGGATCGTCTATGGTGGACTAGGCCTTCTCATCGCAAGAAACGTGGGCATGGCCTACATTGGAAGGCTTACGGTCTCCTTTTTCATATTGAAAGGCATCTTTAGTAGAGTGGGCGGCTCAATTGGCGACGCGATCGGTCGTAGAATGTCTTTCATCCTGAGTTTTATTTCAGCCTCTATTGCGAGCTTTATTCTTGCCACATCTCCGGGGAAACTTGGGCTCGTTGTGGCCGGAGCCCTTCTCGGCTATCAGGTCTCTACCGTAAGTGTCAACGCTAATGCCTGGGTGGGCGACGCCGCCAAGCAGGAGCACCGGGCTGGCTTTACAGGGGTGATACAGGCAGCCAATGCTCTTGGGGTGTGCGTTGCTCTTCTTGCCGGGGGCTATCTTTTGAGCTCCATCCAGGGTTCGCGCATTCTATTCTTCGCGTTTGCCCTTATCAACAGTCTCGCCGTAATTCTTGCAGTCGCTATGCCTGAGAAGAGGCGGGCACGGCTAGGTATGGGCAGCGCTATGGCAAAGCGTCCATAGACGATTTCAGCGCTACGACTGGCGCGGATCGAAAGTGGTGACAAATGGGAAATGCCTTGGGTTTGAAGTCGCTACAGTGAGACCTTTTCGCATGGCAATGGCTCCGTGCAAGGCATCAGCTAGGGCGAGCATAGTGCCCTTACGTGCATACTCCCACCTTATTCCTCCGGCACAGGTGGCATCCTCAAACGTAATCGGCAGGATGTCGAATGCCGATAGATACTCTTTTGCCCGATCCTTCTTATCAGGAGGGATGCCCGAAATGTACTCAGCTATCACTATGACCGAAGTGGCTACATCCTCTTCTCCATCAATAAGCGACAACAACCAGTCTGTGACCTGTTGATTTCCCCTGGAGATATCAATTAAGACAGTCGTATCAAGCAAATAGCCTATATTTCCCATTTCTCCTCTGATGCCTTTCTATCGGCGTTCCGGTTGTCCGATAACCACTTATCGATGGACGCATCATCTCTCCAGTGGGGGACATCGTCCGCCGGTAGCATATCTTGCAGCCCTTTCACCGCATCAAAGCAGCGTCGCCGTTTGAGAGCGCTCTCGATCACCTCAACGACGAATCTGGAGCGAGACATGGGGCGCGGGGACCTCCCGACAATTCCATCGGAAATCTGTCTGATCTTTATACAGGTGGCTCATCCTGCCCCAGATGACGTCAAGAACCTGTTCAAAATCCTGGCAGTTTCACCAACAACCTGTCCGGATTCTGGACACTCCGCGTACCGTCCTAACCAAAATAGATTTCTTTGAGGCCGTTCTATATGGAAGTATATGATTCGGTGGCTAGAGGCCATCATATGGTAATATCCTTTCTATGCTGCCATGGGCTTCCTTATTCGGATCACAAAGAGATCATACGTCCTTCCGATCATGATATGCTGGTAAATATTATGAATTGAGGGTATAATAATGGTGAGCTCTCTAGGAGCAAACAGCATCGCTATAGCAGGGGTGAACAGGGATGGAGCGTATAATGTGCGATCCAGAGATTCTTGGGGGGAAACCGGTAATAAAGGGTACAAGGATAGCGGTTTACTTGATATTGGACTTACTTGCAGAGAGATATTCGTTTGAGGATATCCTCAGAATCTATCCTCATCTTACTGTAGATGATATAAAGGCATGCATTGCCTATGCTTCTACCTTATGCCGAGCCGGGGAGATTGAGGAAGTATATAGGGCTGCGAGTAATGGCTAGGTTTCTATGTGACGAGAATATATTCCCTTCCACGCTCAAGCTCCTCCGATCCCGTGGATTTGATGCGAAGGATGTAAAGGAATTGGGATTATCAGGGATGACTGACCGGAAGTTATTTGACCTTGCAAAAGATGAGGATAGAATCCTTCTTACATTGGATTTACACTTTTCAAATATATCCCTCTTTCCCCCGTCAGAGTGCCCCGGGATTGTCATAATCCGCGTTAAACCGGCAGTACCGTCCAGAGTTGATAAGGCACTAGAGATTTTTCTGCAAAGAATGAATCTCGATCGAATCAAGGGGGCCCTAGTCATCGTAAGCGAAGATAGGTTTAGAATCAGACGATGACCAGAGTGGGCTCCGGCGCCGCCGGGGCAGCGCCATACTCATGCGGATGAAAACTCCCCCGGCGGCTGGGCCCATCTGTGAGCCTGTGTTTCCCCATGGGATTCCGAACCATCCGCGTCTCAGACTATCTATCAGTAATAGTCCGCATGGACTAAAGCCTGAAGGCCTGCGGTTGGCTCAGCTCAGTCAGCCCATACAACCTTGAAAGTCTTAATCTCCAGCGGCCTGATGGTGAATGCGAATTCTTGGCCGCTGCACTTTAGCTGCCTTGATTCCTCTGGAAGATCCTTTTCCATCAAGTCGCATTCTGTGACCTGCTTTATCTCCCTATACAGGCGGATCGTCGCATTGGTCCTCCGGTTATATGCTTCGTATACTCGGATAATCGTGGCATCTTCATCTTCTGCCTTCTTGATCGCCTCAATGACGACATTTTCCCGGTCTACGCTGATCATCGATAGGGTCTGCGGCAGGTTGCCACCTTGCCTTTCGACGACTTTACCAATCAACGGGTTATTCAAGTCGTAAGCCTGGGCAACGGTGCCGCCTTCTCGCCAGTCGCCGATATGCGGATAAAGCGAATAGATGAAATGATGGACTTCCTTATCAGCGGCTGGGTTGGGAACTGTGCCGCTGCGCAAAAGGGTAAGCCTCATATGGCCATCTTTGATGTCATAACCGTATTTGCAGTCATTCATCAAGCTGACCCCGTAGCCATCCTCCGACAAATCAGCCCATTTGTGCCCGCAGACTTCAAATTGGGCAATGTCCCATGAGGTATTGAAGTGCGTGCTTCGCTCGATATGGCCAAACTGGATTTCGTAGGTAGCCTTGGTGGCATTGATATCCACAGGGAAGGATACCTTTAGCACGATGTCTTTTTCCTTCCAATCCACCGTTGTGTTGAAGTCTATTCGTGGAATATCATTGTATATGATTATATCTTGAACGATACTAGATGATAGGAATTTCCTGGTTATGCGCAGGATGCCGCTCACCGGGCCATTTTCCAGAACCTCGACACTCTCTACGTCATCGACCTCCCACATTTTTTCGCTATAGTAGATGTCAAGATTCCAGTTGTCTTCCCTCCGCGGCTTATCCTCAAAGGCCTGAATTACATTGCCTCTTTCTCCGGCTTTCAGCACTTCCCGGCCGACTCTCTTGTCAATTATACTGGTAAAGTGGCCGTGTTCATCAAGCTCGATCCGGAAGTAGCTGTTTTCCAGCCGTTCTTTATTTACTCTCAGTTGCAGGTTATCTCCCGCGGGCTCGGCAGTAACGAGCTTGAATGCAGTGTAACCTTTAGGGGCGACGCCGGTGACATACGCTACATAACGACCGTTATCGCCCGTGATCTTCTGGCATGGGAAAAGGCGTCCATCAGCCGACTGTAATTGAATGGCTTCTTCACCAAAGGGATATGAGAATTCAACAAGGCCGCATCCCGGGAATGAATTGGGATTGAAGACTATGAGGGATCTCTGGCCGACATTCACAGCGGAGGCTATGCGCTCCAGACCTTCGGACAGGATCTTCTTCCCGGTAGCGAAGATCTGCCGATAGATCTCATCCGTATCTTCATATACTTGCTTTATGGAAGACCCCGGTAACACGTCATGGAATTGGTTTAGCAGGATCTTCCGCCAGCCACTATTCAGTTCCTCGGCTGGATAATTTGCGTCAAACAAGGCGCGATTTAACGATGAAATCCACTCTGCCGTGGTATAAAGGAATTCGGCCTTCCGGTTGTTTCGTTTATTTTTGGCAATAGAAGTATATGTGCCTCGATGCACCTCATAATATAGTTCCCCTACCCATCTAGGCAGCCGCTTGTTGCCCTTGACTCGCTCGTTTAGCTCATCAAAAAAGGCTCTAGCCTTACCGGGTCTCGCTACTGGAGCGCCAGGCAGCCCATGCTCATACCTGCGAATTGTCTCAATCATCTCTCTGGTGACGCCGCCGCCACCATCGCCATAACCGTAGGGCAGTATAATATCGTTGTTAATGTCCTTTTGCTGATACTGCCTCCAAGATTCAATGATGTCTCCCTGGTCGGGCAGGCCGTTGTAGAAATGCGGGCTATAGAGGGTCTGATTCTACCCACATTCCGCCTTCTGGTTCCCAGCGGCCCTCTTTTACTCTTTTTTTGATCTCATTGAAAACCGCAGGATGGTCTTCTTTTACGAATTCGTAGAGCTGGGGTTGGCTGGACATGAATATGAATTCAGGATATTCATCCATAAGTCTCAGCGCGGTAGAAAAACTGCGAACTGCCTTTTCGCGGGTATGTGAATACTGCCACAGCCAGGCCACATCTATGTGCGTATGGCCCAGACAAGTAACTATGGCATCTAGGTGTTCAGGACTGGCGTAGAGCCTCTCCTTGATATAGTCATTTGCTTCCCGTAAGGTGGCATAGAATTCAGCCGAATAAGCAACTCGCAAGTCGACTTTGTTAATGGTGTCATTCAAAATAGATAGTAGCTTGATTCTCTCTATAGTGTCCTCTGGCAGATATGAAATCACTTGGAACGGGACTCTGATATTGTAGTAAAAGTCTTCGATCAAGGGATCTACCGTTCGCAATTCGGCAAAGAATGTGACGTCATTGCCATCATCTACGAAGTTATAGCTTCGCTTCAAGCCACTAAAGACGTAAATCATCACATCATAGATTCTTCCCCCGGAGGCGCTGTTGGAGAGCAATGCTTCCTGATGGTTGGTATCGAATGCTTGATATTCCTTTCCATCAAGATACAGCAGCATCTGGGGATTGAGCGCCAACCAGCCTGTCTTATTTGTGCGGACCCTTAACACCACTTTCTTCTTGTCAAACCTGGCCGGTATCTCTATCTTGGTGCGGAAAAGAGCATATTTACCTGAAGCCGACCCGCTCCAAGGAGTGCCAGTAGTGTAGTCTTGCCAATTGTCGGTAATGGTATCTAGTAGTAAACTCGAAAACTCGGCTCGTTCAATTTACATTTATCTGTAAAAGAGGCTATAAAGTGATTGTAAAACTGATTGATTAAGTTGTTGATGATCTATTTCTACAGGGAGGCTCAAAATCCTTCTTCTTGGATGATAAAAACCGAGAAATATATGTGGCGACTACATTATCTCCACCTAAAAGCACGGGTGACAAGCTCTTGGCCAGATCTCTAAGGTGGGTGGCGAGTTATTGGTCATCCCAAACCGCTGGTGACGAGTTTTCGGTCACCCTAGACCGATGGTGGCGAGTCTCTGGGCAGGTTGCGCGCGGAAGTGACTGAGAATTCGTCAGCTTAGACCGAGGGTGACGAGACTGTAGGCAGGTCCCGCACGGAAGTGGCTAAAAATCCGTCAGCTTCCCCGCCAAGGTGGCGACATTCCCGTCAGGTTGGGATGATTTTGGAAAAGTCTGGGTCTATCTCATCTTGAGCTAGCTAGAATTTAGGCAGGTTTTTCTCAAAGGTGGCCAAGATTTCGTCGGCCTCTGGTCCGTGCCGGCAGATTTCTCGCCACCTTGCCCTCAAATTGGAAGATTATAGGTTATGATTATCCATAATAAGGGATTTTGTAGCATATATTGGCCTGGAGTGGCGAGATTTTGGCCAGTTTGGACGCGGAAGTGGCTGGAATTTCGGCAGCATCTGCTCTCAAGTGCCGAAAATCCTACCAGGCTCTACTCTCCGATGGCCAGAACCTAGGAGATTGCTCGAAAACTCTGACGACCTCTATATATTGTGGGATATAGCTTCTTTGGTAGGGTTTCCGAGCAGATTCCTAGGTCAACATTCTTCGGGATCTCGCCATGTCTGATCTGCCAATTCCTGATCTCCTCGGTGTCAGTATAAATTAGCCCTGCAATGTCGTTCAGGAAGCGCTGAATTCGTCCGTCAATGAAATACATTTTGATCTATCCTCCCAGTAATATGATCTACTACCAGGAATTTGTTATTTCTGTCGTGCTGCGGATGATCTTTTTAACCTTTGATAGCGCCAGCCACTAATGCCTTTATGATGAACTTCTGCATGAATAAAACCATCAGAATGGCTGGTAGCAAGGCCATGGCACTCGCAGCTGCTACCAGTTGGATGCTTATTTCCTGATATGTTCCCTGCGCCATCAAAATCCCCACTGAGACAGGGTAGCTTTTTTCTTTGTCTAAGAGCAGAAATGGGATAAGAAACTGCGACCATGCACTAGATATGGGCATTCTGCCTTGAGATTCGCCCCCGGCGATCAGCCTCTTGAACTGCAGCCCATAGACTCGCCTTACTAGTGCTGAATGGGAGATTCGCGATACCGGGTTCGCTAAGGATACCTGATATCACTTCATCCAAAAGAGGGTAGTCGTCCTCATGAAGTCCTAGGCCATTTAATGTCATCGGTGCATTCATTCCCATGCATAATCTCAGGAAATCATTTATTTCGGA
Organism: Bacillota bacterium; assembly: GCA_013178415.1. Classification (NCBI taxonomy): domain Bacteria; kingdom Bacillati; phylum Bacillota; species Bacillota bacterium. The sequence continues at coordinate 182,568 of JABLXA010000008.1, forward strand.
ATGCACCGGATTCATTAACAGCATTTGAATGACTATGCCAAAGGCTACCTGTTCTCCGTGTAGACTTGTCTTGCGTGCATTCTCGATTCGAGTTAAATGGTTATAAAAGGCATGGGCTATAGAAAACTTGTACCGGTCAGTAACCATTCCACTAGCAATGCCGGGGAGGGCCATACTCACCCAGATGGCCTGTTCTACCGTCTCAGTCATCTGTCCCTGTCCCAGTTCAGACACCGCCTTTGGGCCGCGCTCAAAGAGCAAATCCCGGCAAAGCTTTGCGTTGTTTAGGGCAGTCCAGATAGAGGGATGGTGTCTATCCGTAGTATCTACCAACGACGAGATCTCATACCATTTTGCCAAGGCATCAAGTATACCAGCAGCCAGGTGTCGGGCCGGCGCGCTGGCAAGAATCTCAAAGTCCACCAGCGTAAGATCGGGACTATGTTGTAGTTCACTTGACGCCGGATTTTTTCCTTCCGAGTCATAAACGACGGATAGCGAAGTCCAGCATGCACATGTAGTCGGTGTCGTTGGTATAAGCGCGACCGGCAAGGCGGCGATTTCTCCCACCAGTTTTGCCAGGTCCATTATCTTTCCGCCGCCAACCCCCACGACCCATGAAGCATCCAAGTCTTTCGCCTGGTCCGCCAACTCCTCGGCCAACTGCCAATAACACTGCTGGCCAGCATGTATAAGGTGAAAGCTGCAGTTTCCTGCACTAAGAGCCTGCTGCATCACATCCCCGGCCCTTTCCCATGCCGTTCTCCCAGCAACGACCAAGACGTGGACGTCTTTTAGGTAACAGGGAAGAAAATGCTTGATGGCTCCGGATTGAGCGATATAACGAATTGGTGCCGTACGCAAAACCTGAGACAACATAGTCCCTTGCCTCCAGTATCTATCGACATCAGGTCAATCATAGTCTGCATAGTCCGGGTTTTTGTCGAATCCTAAAGAAGCCCCAGCGATTCCATGACTCTCCTGATGTTTGCCTTTTCTTCCTCAGTGCCGGGAGTTAGCGGCAGTCTTGGAATTCCGGCATTATAACCAATCATTTTCATAGCTTCTTTTATAAGAGATACAGGATTTGTGCGGCCATTCTGGCCCATAACCCTGAACAACCGGAAGAACTTCTGCTGCATTTCCGCTGCTTCCTTGACATTGCCGGCAAGAAATAGATCTATCATATTCCGCATCTGATCACCGATCAAATGAGATGCGCCACTGACTATTCCCCCAATGCGCTTCTCACCGCCCTGAGCAAATGCCTCCAAGACCATCGTGTCGTCACCGCAGTATATAACAAAATCGTCCGGGGTGGCATTAATAAAGGCCGTGATCTGTTTGGGATTTAACTCAGCTTCTTCTTTGATACCCACGATATTGGCAATGGCAGCCAAACTGGCAACTGTTTCCGGGTTAAGGTTTACACCTGTAAAAATCGGGATATTGTAAAGCAGGATAGGCACACTGACAGATTCCGCTACCATTTTGAAGTGATTATAAAGCTCTCTTTGCGTCGGCCTGGTGTAGTAGGGCGATACCGCCATTAAGAGCTCATAGCCCAGTTCTTCCGCCTTCCTGGCCAGCGCGATTGTCTCGATAGTCGATGCAGAACCAATGCCGGCGACTAGCGGGATCCTGTCCCCGACCGCTTCCTTGATGACTTCGAAAAGCCTGACCCTTTCCTCAAATGTCATCGCATGAAACTCGCCGGTTGTCCCCGATAGTATAATGGAATCCGCCTTATTGTCTTCGATCAGCTTCTCTGCAACACCTACAGCTGCCTCATAATCAACGCTTTGGTCCTCTTTGAATGGGGTCACCATTGGCACAAGGATTCTTCCATATCGGTTGCGATCAAACATGGTTTTGCGTCTCCCTTCCCAAATTCCCGGATTCTCGCTCTTGGAATAGTCTGGAGCTACACCAGCTCCAGTTCTGACAGCACGTCATGTATTATCTTTTTTTCCTCGTCTGTACAACCCATTAACGGTCGCCGGCAGCAGCCTGCATCCACTCCGACTTGTTTTAGCGCTTCTTTCAGAGCCGGAATGGGGTTCTCGCGTAAACCAAATACCCGGCTGAAGAATGGCGCGATCTTGTGGTGCAGGTTTTTCGCCATCTCAAGGTCCCCGTCGAAGTATGAATCTAGCATCTTCCTTATATATTTGCCGATGACCAGGGCGCCGCCTGACACTACACCGATTGCGCCTTGAATCAATACAGGCAGGATCATGCTATCATCCCCATCATAAAACAGGAAAGTGTCGGGGGCATCGTGAATATATTGCGTGATCTGGGTTGGATTTAGGGATGCTTCTTCCTTGATGGCAATGATATTTGATATTTTAGCCAGTCGTTTGAAGGTAGCTGGCGTGATGTTTACCCCGTCGAAGAACGGGATGTTGTAAAGCATGATTGGCAGATTGGTCGCCTCTGCAACCGCCTTATAGTGCTGGTAGATACCTTCCTGATTTGGCCGCTGGTAATAAGGCCCCACGATCATGGCCATATCTACACCAATTTCCTCTGCTTTCTGTGTCAACTTGATTGTTTCTCGCGTCGAGGCGAAACCAGTGCCTGCTATGACCGGCACTCGTTTACCAACAGTCCTGACCACGAATTCGATGATCTCCGCCCGCTCATCATAAGACAATGCAGGGAATTCCGAGGTTGTCCCTCCGATGATAAGTGAATCGCAAAAGCCGGATGAAAGCTGCACCTTGATCAGATTTTCAAGCTTATCGAAGTCAATGTCTTCATTTTCTTTGAATGGGACTACGAGCGGAATGATCAGCCGCCCGAATTTCGATTGAGCCATGACCAAGCCCCCCTCATGCGTTTTGCCCATTATGATTGGGCGCTCCCAGCCTGCGTGATATCTCGCGCGTCGTAGCCTTAATCTGCTCAGCTAATTCCGGTATGCGCTCTTCTGTAATGCGAATACTTGGACCTGAGATACTCATCGAAGCAACTACCCGCCCCGAATAATCGAAAATAGGGGCGGCAACGCAGCGCACACCTAGCTCATTCTCCATGTTATCGAGGGCATATCCCTGACTGCGTATTGCTTCCAGCTCCGCCAGCAACCTATCTTTATCGGTAATGGTGTTCGGAGTCTGCCGTTCCAGTTTCACTCTTGTGAGGAAAGATTCAATTACTTCTGGAGGTTGAAAGGCAAGTAACGCCTTTCCCACGCCGGTGCAATATAGTGGCGCGCTTCTCCCGATCATTATGACCGGCTTAAGGCTGTACCTTGACCCGTGGGACTCGATGGAAAGAACCTGATCGTTGCTGAGTATGCCAAGGTGAACCGTCTCCCCGGTTAATTCCGATAACCGGTTGATGTATGGCATAGCCACATTCCGTAAGTCCAGATTCTGTAAAACCACGCTCCCTAGCTCGAAGAGTTTCAGGCCTAGACAGTACCCCCGACCTTCGTCGCTCTTTCGGATAAACCCTTCCGTCTCCATTGTGGAAAGCAAACGGCAGACCGTGCTCTTCTGCAGATTTAATGCCTTCGCAATATCCGTAACTGTCCATTCTGGCTTCCCTTCGGCAAAGAGGGATAATATCTGGAGCGCCTTCTTTACCGACCCGAGAACCTGTGCTGCCATAAGCAATTCCCCTGCCCGATTTGTTGCATCATACGGAATGCGGTCTCATAATATGCAACCCTCTTTTACTTCAACATCGCTTTACAAATTCCTGCTGGCTTTGACCAGAATGACCTGGCAGAGGAGAATTCTTTGAGTGATGCCGGAAAAAGATTTTCGAATTAGGGGATTTAGCAGGAATACACCAGATAAGCATTGTATTCTAACGAATGGATGTGATGGCGCATGTCGAATCGATCTCAAAGCGGAGAGGAGATTTCATGGACTCTGCGCCTGAAGTCGCGGCCTCTGTATGGCGAAAGGATGATGAGATGATGCTGAAGTTTTCCCCGTGTATCGAGATGCTCTTTACTGACCTTCCTTTCTTAGAGAGGATTGAGCAGGTAGCAAAGCTTGGATTTGGGGCCTTTGAATTCTGGGGGTGGAATAATAAGGATCTGCCAGGCATCCTGAGAAAATGTGAGGAGGTAGGTATTAAGGTAGCGGTCTTTGGAATAAGTCCACGAGAGGGACGTACAGCGCCCATCATTGATCCGCGAAGGCGCGGGGAATTTCTAGAGGCCGTCAGGGCCTCTGTAGATGTTGCAGCAGAGCTTGGGACAAAGACTCTTATTGTGACTACGGGAAATGAGATTCCTGAGCTTAGCCGGGGCGAACAAAGGGAAAGCATCATTGCGGCCTTGACGGAGGCTGCCCCAATAGTTGAGGCAAGCGGCATCACTTTAGTGTTAGAGCCCCTAAACACCCTGGTCGACCACCCCGGATACTTCCTGTCCTCCTCGAAAGAGGCGTTTTCGATCGTGGGGGAAGTAGGGAGCCCTAACGTCAAGATCCTGTATGACATCTATCACCAGCAGATCATGGAGGGCAATATCATTTCGACCATCGAGACGAACATCGACAAAATCGGGCACTTCCATGTAGCTGATGTGCCAGGGCGGCATGAGCCGGGCACAGGCGAGCTCAACTATCGCAATATATTCAAACACATAGAACGATCAGGGTATCAGGGTTATGTGGGACTGGAATTCCGGCCATCAGGTCCTTCAGCCGAGAGCCTCAAAGAGGTTTTGGAGATAGCCGGATCACGCTAAAAATCGCCGCGCAGTATTCTTCTGATGCGCGTCGCGGCAATCTAGTCTTGAGATAGAGAACGCTATAAGCGGGAGAAAGGATGAGATTGGATGGCGATTTTTCGTGTAGGTTTCATCGGAACCGGGAAGAAGCCGGTCAAGGCCGGTCCCCTGGGTTATGGGATGGCGCATATGCATGCAGCCGCCTACAAAAAGCTGCCTGCGGATTGCGAATTAGTTGCTTGCGCAGACATCGTTGAAGAAAATGCGCGCGCATTTGCAGAGATATTCGATATACCCGCAATTTATACTGACTACCATGAGATGCTGCATAAGGAGAACCTCGACATAGTGAGCGTCTGCACCTGGCCCCGGCTCCACGCAGAGATGGTCATAGCGGCTGCCGTGGCGGGCGTCCGGGCTATTCATTGTGAAAAACCCATGGCTCATACCTGGGGCGCAAGCCGGCTCATGGCCCAGGAATGCGAGCGGCGCGGCGTGAGGCTCACTTTCAATCACCAGAGGAGGTTCGGGGCTCCTTTCCGCAAGGCAAAGGCATTGCTCGATGAAGGCGTTATCGGAGATCTCGAGAAGGTGGAATTCGCGGTTGGCAACCTTTATGATTACGGGTCCCACTCATTTGATCTCTCCAACTATTTCAACAATGAATGCCCAGCCGAATGGGTCATCGCACAGATCGATTATCGGGAAGAAAATCTCGTCTTTGGCGCTCATAATGAAAACCAGGCCTTTGCGCTATGGAAATACCGTAATGGGGTTTTCGGGATGGCTTCAACAGGGCCAGGAGCGGGTCTTGTCAACTGCCACAACCGTCTCGTGGGGAGCCAGGGAGTCATCGAGGTTGGACCGATGCCATTCGGGCCTGACCAGCCCGTGCTACGGGTCAGGCGAAAGGGATCTACTTCATGGGAGGTTATAGACTGCGGGGAAGAAGGCCTCCACGGTCCAGATTATATAGACAGAGCCATTGCAGACATCGTCTGCGCCCTTAAGGAAGGTCGCGAATCAGAGCTCTGTGCGCGCAATGCGCTAAATGCTACAGAGATCATTTTCGCCTGCTGGGAGTCATCACGGAGGAGAGGGCGAGTGGATCTGCCGCTGATAATACAGGACAATCCATTGGAAGCCATGGTGGAGGCGGGGGATCTCAAACCCGGACCGGGTAGCGTTTAACATGCACCTTGCATGGCGCACGTTCATCCGAAGGATCTCTATGCTGGATTCAAGCCATACGGCCACAATCAAGAGAACTTCTGGCAGCACAACCGGTTTGCCGAATTGGGGGCTGGAAACGCCGGACTGGATGTCAAGGCGGTGCTCCAGGGCCTGAGGAGAACGAATTATGATGGATGGATCTCTGTCGAGTTGGATCATCCAAGGTACGAGCCGTAGGTCTCAATGAAGATATGTTTTGATTATTTGCGGAGATAAGCTTGAGTTGTGCAAAACCTAAGCCAGAAAAATGGAAACCAACATGAGTAAGAAAAAGGAAGCAGACGAGGCTGCATTCCTATGATATAAAGGAGTTGACAATACAACCTATATAGAACAGGAGATACAGCGCATGACGGGAATCCTGGCGCCCTCTCTTGAGGATATGCTGCTTCATTTACGTGCATGGGTTACTTTCGGGCGATCGGGAATGCCCGCAGGACTCCGGCCGTTGACCTTTATCCCCCCAGGGGTTGAGAACACGAGCGCCGGTCATCTCAACGTCTGTAGTGTTTCGTGTAACGAGAATCAGATTGTGTGCCTGTGCAGTTGCAGCCAGCAATCCATCAATTACCGCCAGTGCCCTACCATTCTTTTGTGCCCTGGCCCGCATATCTCCCCAGATAATGCAGATGGTAGTGGTTATTGGAAGTATTCTGTCGGCGAAGGCGTCACAGACTTGACCAAACCAGACCAGCAAGTCGCTCTTCCTTTTCCCTTCAGGAAGAACGGAGATACCATAATGTAGCTCTCCGATGCTAAGCGAGCTTATATACATGTCCTCTTCCTCACAGGAGTCGAACCATGACAAAACGGTGCCTTGAGGAGCAGGCTTACGTAATTCTGATATGACGCAAGTGTCGATCAGGTAGCTCATACGGAGATGTCCCTCCCCAGGTCTTTTTGCCTCTGGATAGGAATCTCCAGATCATTGTGAGGGGAATTAAGCAATAGCTTCTTGAGACTTTTTCTCCGGGTCAACGCTTCATAGTCTCTCGTGGAGATGACATAGACGGCGGGCTTACCATTTTTTGTAATCAACTGAGGGACGCCTTTGAGAGCCTTGTTAATCACCTCACTAAATTTATTCTTGGCCACTTGTACTTGCCATGTATTGTCAGAGGCAGTGGTCATTAGAATACACCTCCAATCTGTCTAGTCTGTCTATATTATACTCACATCGCATTGGCGCCGTAAAGACCCCTTTCAAGCATATTTTCGCATGAGGCAACGCGGACCCGCGGGGAGCGAAATGCATGGCTTGACTGCACCTTCCTATAAAATATAACGACCATCTGTCCCCTCCGTCTCCTGCATATGCATGGTACTCGAAAAACCTTCCTTAAAATTTCCCCAGGCGTCATCACCTCTTCCGGGCTCATCCGCTGCTGAACTCCCTCACGATCGTGATAATCGTCTCCGCCAATTTGGGGAATCAGCATCTTCCTTTAGTTTGTCCGCTTTCTTCCATATTCTGAGGAATACCGGGTAATCAAGCTTCGATGACCTCTTTACAGCATGGATGGTTTGCATACTTATAACCCTGTTTCCCTTATTGCAGGCGGTGTTGACGTTTCAGGCGTCTACAGCAAGGTGTCCGGGGAGGTGTGCGACGCAGACAACAATTTGTTGCCGCTATCCTCCCTGGGGATGATGACAGAAAGATTCGCACTCCAGGCATACTATAGATAGCCAATTTTAGAGTTGAAAGATAGTGCCAGCCTGAAAAAAGACGGCTATCATTTTCACCCCTCTAATGGCGCCGCCCCTAGCCATTACGCTCTATTTGCCGCCGGTCGTGATCCGCGAGGCTTCAGCCATTGCCCGCTCCATGAGGGCTTTCATATACCCGATGGTATAGGCCGTCCCTAACCGGCGGTCGCCGGACATGCGAGGTATATGGTCAGGGATGACCACACCATTGAAACCAACCTGGACCAGGGCTTTCATGACTTTGTACATGTCCATATAACCATTATCCAGGAATGTTTCAATAAAATGGGGCAGCGGGGCGCTCACATTTCGGAAATGCACCTTGAATATTTTGCCTTTCTCGCCAAAGTAGCGTATGGTCTCCAGGACATCTTTCCCCATCAACTCGCCCCCTTCCAGCCAGCAGCCAACACATAGGCATATGCCTACATTCGGACTATCAGCTATTTCCAGCGCCCTCTTATAACCCTCGAAACTGCTGAAGATACAGCGTGGGATGCCCCCAAGCTCTGGCACCGGCGGATCATCTGGATGAATCCCTATCTTTACTCCTGCTTCTTCGGCTACCGGAGCTACTTCCTTGATGAAATAGGCGAAGTTGTCCCAGATCTCTTCTTCAGAATACTTTCGACCGTGCGTCAAAGGCATTCGATAGGTCCTGTCAGCCCAGCGCCCCTCTCGAGCTTTATTCAAATCAAATGCCCGCGCTACCGCGCCGCCTCGAATCTTTTCAAGTTCAGTGCTCCAGATGCCGTTCCCCATATGTGCGTATGTTGTATAGGGGATGCCAGCCTTGCCGAGGGCGCGAATGTGCCGCTTGTATTCCTCGATCTTTTCGTCACGATTCGGTAGATTCAGCACGATCGCGTCCTGGTTATGTACACTGGTATTGCCAAAGCCATAAACCTTGAGACCGGCCTTCTCAAATAATTCCCGGCGACTGGCGTAATAATCGTAGCCGGCCTTATCGCCGTTTGTCCATAGCACTACATAATCGACTCCCATTTGCTTGACAAACTCAAGGTCTTCCTGTTCGGGCTCGGGTGACATCTGCGCGGCAATTTTTACCCCAGGTTCCATCTCCATCTGATTTTTCATTTCTACACCCCGCTCTATTTAAATTAATCCCTAAGTGAGAGTATGAAGATCTCCGCCGCATTTCCATAAGGTCGCGGCGACCCTTCTCGATACGCGGCTTCTGCTGCACTATGCGGGGAGAATCGATGCTCTCGAAGGCGACATTGATCCCCGGCCATACTCATAAGGGCTGGGGATCACAGAGCGGCCTCACAGCAAGGCCGCGCTCGCCGGAGAGAGCATCTGCATCTCCTGTCATACCTCTCACGAAGCAATTGGGGTCGCCGCGACCATTTTATTCAAGAAGCCTGAAGATTTTCGAACCTTCACTTAGCGACAAAACGGCCATCCGACTCAATGGCGTGGCCCTCCCTGACCAGCTTTCGAAGATGCCCTTCTGTGGTAAATAGTGACTGGATGGAGAAATCATTATATCCATAAAGCTTGCACATTTCCAGTGCGACCCTGTCCAGGCTTAGCGGCGCGCCAGCTTTTCGGAGAATATCATAGAACTGTTCATGATACCGGGCTACACATGTGAGACTTTTGTCAAGAAATTCCCGAGCCGTATCTGCATGGTGAATTCCCTTGGGGTAAGGTTTATAAGCATGATCGGCTATCACTATTTCAAAAGGATATTCAAGAAGTGATTTGATGGAGCTCACATAGATATCGGGGTCATCATACATCGCGATATGCATAGAATGGGTGCCTTCTCCCTGTATGCTATCTCCCGTATAGAGGGTCCGTGTTTTGTCTTCATAGAGGCAGATGGAGTCGGGGCTATGTCCTGGTGTATAGATCACCTGAAGTTGGCTATCGCCCAAATCGATGATTTCTTTGTCTTTGAGGGCGACATCCATGTGAAATTCAGCTTCGACGGCCTCACCCGCGGTTTTGTCATCATTGCTTCTGCCCGGGAAGTATCTGTAATAGCGTTCCCAGGGAGCCCGCCCTAATCTTGGAATCTCTATCATTTTGACGGCTTCGGGATGAGCCATGAATTTCGCTGAGCTTTCCTGTCGCAGGGAAGGATTGCCGCCTATATGGTCGCCGTGAAAATGAGTATTCACTACATATCTGAGTTCTCGAGGATCAAAGCCGATTTTGGCGAAATAGGGGTTTAGGACTTCGTTGACGGATGTGGGCAGACCGGTATCAATCAAGATGGGGAATTCTCTCAACAGCAAAGTCATAGCTGTGAATTCGGAATAATATTGGAGACTCTGCTGGATGTAGTGGACTCCTGGAAATACTTCCATATAGATTACGCCTCCATTCCTTTCCTCTTCAATTGCCCGCTGACGGATCACTTCGTCCTTCCCCGCCGAGTTACGGCGCGGCCTGTAAGGGATTGAAGAAGGTTCTCATCCGTTCATGGCTCCTCCTCCCTGAGACGGCTCACCCGCTCCACCATAGAAAAAGGAAGCCCTGAAAACATCCGTTGGATTTCCTCGATGCTAACCCGCTCCTTACTGTGCTCCTTGGCATACTCTAGCAGGAGTTCCCGTTCGTTTTGTCTGGGAACGGGTCTGAGCACCAATTCACCGCCCCGCAGCTCCACCTGCAAGTAGTCTCCTTCCGATATTTTGGGACGTTCCCGGATAAATTTGGGCAGGGTGACTTGCCCCTTGGAGGTCACTTTGATCTCCCGATATTGCATTCTCGTTACCGCCAGGTAAGAAATTCCGATCCTCCTTACTAGCATACTACATGGCTGGAAGGAAATCAAAACGCACGCACCTCAAGCAGAAGGGATGAATCCTTTATCGTTTAGACGGCATCATCGAATGGAGATCTCCGCGAGCTAATTTGCAGGAAGGCAGAACTCAATCTCGAATATGATTTTCAGATAGTAGATTCCCATGCTGCCGTCCGTGTCAGCACCATCAGAGCAGTCCTGTAATGAAATCGGATAAGAATTGATAAAAGGGGAGCCTCCTGGTATAACATTAACGAAACCCCACAAAGACAGGAGGTCCCCAAAGCTGATGGACAAAACTGCAAAGATT